>JAYVOI010000091.1:0-28841 GCA_043758005.1 Ilumatobacteraceae bacterium | reverse complement strand
GTACGCGGTGGCCGATGAGCTCGACACGACGGCGCAGGCCAATGGCGAGGTGCCGTTCCTGCGTCGCGCCGAGATGCGCAACGACTGCGCCACAGCGGTCCGCCGCCTGCTCGAAGGGGTCGAGATCCTGTTCCGAGAATCAGGCGCCACCGGCGTGCGCACATCCAGCCCGATCAACCGGGCGCTGGCCGACATCCAGACGATCAACAACCACGGTCTGATGAAGCTGGAGACCAACCAGGAGATGTACGGCCGCCTGCTGCTCGGCTTGGAACCCAACTCGCCGCTGATCTGAGACCGATGGCACCGCCGACCCGGGAGGATCTCGAAGCCGCCTGCTGTTGGGAGGCCGATGACCGCATCCCCAATCGACCGGCGATGTCCGCGTTCCGGCGCCAGGCCCGCTACCACCAGGCGCGTTGGCGCGAGGCCACGGGGCATCCGATCGGCACGCAGCCGATGGTCCCGAAACCCAGCGACACTCGAGTTCGGCCAGTGGGCAGCCGGCTGCCGCTCGAGTACGCCCGAGACACCGGCGCCAACTTCGTCACTGCCGCCGCGCTCGACGCGGCTCGGGCACGCACCTCGTTCATCGAGCCGCGCCAGAGCATCGACCACCAGCGGCTGTGGGCCGACCTGTTGTCGTCGGCGGCGCTGTCGTTCAACCTGTTCGGTGAGCTCGCCGCCGATCTCGATCTGGCGGATCGGGCGGTGCATCGCTGGTTCCCCGACGCCCCTGGCCGAGTCGTCGAACTGCGCTTTGCCCACTCACCCGGCTGGTTGGACCCCGCCTACCTCAACAGCCTGCGCTCGTTCGCCACGATGTTCGCCCTCGACCTCGACGACGGAACCCGAGGCCTCGTCGCTGTCGAGACCATGTACCACGAACGCAACAAGCCCGAGACGCCACGACCCGACAACCTGGCCCACTACCGCGGGGTCGCCGAACGCTCCGGCGTGTTCGTGCCCGGCGCGATCGACTCGCTGGCGCAGCGCAGCGATCTGTGCGTGATGTGGATCGAGCACCTACTGCTGTTCTCCATGCTGCAGCACCCCAGTGACGGCTGGACGTGGGGCCGGTACGTCGTCGTGCACCCCGCCGGGAACACCGACGTCGTCGACGCCTGCTCGCGCTACCGCGCCATGCTGGCCAACGACGAGGCCTTCACCACAATGACCCTCGAACATCTCCTCGACACGACGCCCCTCTCCCTCTCCCTCTCCACCGTCGCTGCGCTGCGCGATCGGTATCTGCTCGAGTAGCGCCGAGTGGGCGCGATCCGGCGGTGTCAGACTTCGCCGGTGGGGTTGACGTTCGAGCGTGTCAGTACGGCGGAGGCCGATGCGATCGTGGCCTTCCTCCTCGGCAGTGACTGGCCATTTCACGGTGCGGCCCGGCTTTCGGTCGCCGAGGCGGAGGCAGTCACTGTTTCGAATGCGGAAACGCGTTCGTTCTGGATTCGCGACGCCGGTGCTGTCGTCGGACTCGTCCGGCTGCTCGACATCGATGATGTCGAAGACGGAAGCCCACTGTTCGACCTTCGGATTGCGAGCGGGTATCGCGGCCAGGGCTATGGCACTGCAGCGGTGAAGTGGCTCTCCGACCATCTCTTTGTCGAGTACCCGGTGCTGCATCGCATCGAGGCCAACACGCGGAACGACAACGCGGCGATGATCGCCATCTTGCATCGATGTGGCTTTCACCATGAAGGGCTGATTCGAGAGGCATGGAGAAGTCGGGATGGCTCACGTCACGACACGATGATCTTCGGGCTACTGCGACGCGACTGGTCCGATGCCTGAACGGACATGCCCGTCATCGGAGACGATCGATCTCAGATCGTCAGGACGTCGACCTGGCCTCACCGTCGACGTCGCCGGGATGCCTACGCTGGCGCCATGGCCATTGTTCATCGCGCAACGATCACGCCGACCAAGGCGGAGCTGATCGCCGAATGGGCCCCGAGCCAATCTTGGGGTCCACCATCCGACGCCCCCATGGAGGTGGTCGGTGCATTCCGCTTCGACGATCCCGACGGTCGCGTCGGGATGGAGACCCACCTCGTGAGGTACGCAGCGACACTGCTGCAGATCCCGCTGACCTACCGAGACGAACCCCTCGCCGGCGCCGACGATGCGCTCATCGTCGAGATGCAGCACTCCGTCCTCGGCACTCGCTGGGTGTACGACGGGATGCGCGACCCCCGACTGCTGATGATGCTCGCCGCCGTCGCGATGACCGGGCAGGGCGAGGCCCTCGGTATGGCCGAGCACGACGGCCGTTGGTACATCGCGCCGAGCAACGTCCGCATCCAGGGCGGGGGCTGGTCGCAAGAGCGCGTGCCGGTCGACGGCTTCGAACTGGACCACGACACCGCGGCGGGCGCCGTCCTGCGCAACGACCGTTTCGAGATGACCGTGTTCCGACGCCCCGTCGCGGGACCTCGCCCTGCGATCGGGCTCAGCGCGACCTGGAACGGACAACCGGAGCCCGTCGTGCTCGCCGAGGTCCGCGAAACCTAGGTCTCCGAGGCGAGACTGGGTGGGTGCGGGCATTCGACGAGCTGACCAAGAGGGGACGCATCGAGCGTCTTCGGCTCTTGGCGACCGACTCGTTGCACGACGACTTCGGGTTCGACGTGCGGCGTGTCTCGCTCCTGGCATCACATTCCTACAACACGCTGTTCCGCGCCGACCTCACCTCAGGCAACCCGCTTGCCGTACGCGTCGGTGAGGTGCGCGTTCACGCCGACGGGGTCGAGGAGGTCGAGGCAGCATGGCTCGACGCCCTGCAAGCCGAGACCGGAATCCGAGTCCCCCTGCTGCTGGTCGACCGGCACGGTCAACACGTTGCCGCAGCGCATCACGCCGACGTCCCCGGCCCGCGCTACTGCTCGGCGATGACATGGGTACCTGGTCGGACGGTTCGCGAGGTCCTCGACCACAGCACATCCCACCGGATGGGAGTGCTGTTGGCGAACATCCACGATCACGCCGCGTCATACCGGCCACCTGCCGTGCCGGCGGGCATCCGCGCCGATCGTGTCGTCTCCTTCGCCGACACATCGCGATTGGGCGAGTACGAGTCGCAGTACGGCTCGTTGTTCGTCGAAGCCGTCGATCGCGTGCAGCGGCATCTCGATGCGTTGTGGGCCGTGCCGCCACATCGACCACACCTCCTCCACGGCGACTTCGGTCCGCAGAACGTGATGCGTTGGAGAACACAATTGGCGCCGATCGACTTCCAGGATCTGCAGTTCGGATTCGACGTGCAGGACGTGGGTATCACCCTCGCCGATTTGCGCAGGGTGTACGACGACGAGGCGCTCGTCGACGCCTTCGCCGCCGGGTACGCGTCGATGCGGCGATGGCCGCTGACCGATCAGTCGTTGGCGCAAGCACTCGACGCGGCGCGGAGCCTGAACGTGATCAACCTCGGCCTCAACCTTCGTCGACCGGGTCTGGCGGAGTTCATCGACCGTCATGCGCAGCGCGTCGCCGGGTGGATGGGCTTGTCGCCACGGGCGACTTTGATCTAGACCTCGAACGTGGCCACAACACCCGACCTTCTGTGGGCTCCGACGCCCGAATCGATCGCCGAAACGAACATCGGCCGGTTCGTTGCCTGGCTCCACGATGAAGGCAAGGGCACGTTCGATTCGTACGACACTCTGTGGCGCTGGTCCGTCGATGACATCGCCGGGTTCTGGGCTGCCGTCTGGGAGTTCTTCGATGTGCGGGCAAGTGTGCCGTACTCACACGTGCTCGACCACGCCCCGATGCCCGGCACCAAATGGTTCATCGGCGCTCGGCTGAACTACGCCGAGCACATCCTGCGCCACAGGGGCGGCGGGCCGGCGATCATCGGTCACTCGCAGACCCGGGCTGCTTCGACGCTGACGTGGGATCAGCTGGCCGACCAGGTCGGTCGAGCGCGGCTCGGGCTGCAGCGTCTGGGAGTCGGCCGCGGCGACCGGGTTGCGGCCTACCTGCCGAACGTGCCCGAGACCATCGTGGCCTTCCTCGCCACCGCCAGCCTGGGCGCGGTGTGGACGAGTTGTGCGCCCGAGTTCGGCGTGCAGGCGGTGCTCGACCGATTCGGCCAGATCGATCCCGTGGTGCTGCTGGTCGTCGATGGATACATGTACGGGAGTCGGGAGATCGATCGGCGTAACGAGGTCGAGGCGATTCGTGCCGGCCTGCCCAGCCTGCGCGCCACGGTGGCCCTGCAATATGTCGGCGACGACCTGCCCGACGGGGCGATCTCGTGGGATGATCTGACGGCCGAGCCCGCCCCGGTCGAGTGCGAGCAGGTCGCCGCCGACCATCCGTTGTACGTGCTGTACTCGTCGGGCACGACGGGCATGCCCAAGCCGATCGTCCACGGCCACGGCGGCATCCTGCTCGAGCACCTCAAGGTGCTCGGCCTGCACGCCGACCTCGGGCCCGACGAGCGGTTCTTCTGGTTCACCACCACCGGGTGGATGATGTGGAACTACCTCGTCAGCGGGCTGTTGACGGGCGCGACGATCGTCACGTTCGACGGAGACCCGGCGGCACCGACCCTCGACACCTTGTGGGATCTCGCGGCGCTCGCCGAGATCACGTGGTTCGGTGCCAGTGCGCCGTACTACATGGCCTGCCGCAAGGCCGGATTGCGACCGAGCGAGCAGTATGACCTCTCACGCGTTCGTGGGGTCGGCTCGACCGGTGCGCCGTTACCAGCGGACGGCTTCCACTGGGTCTACGACAGCGTCGGCAGCGAGGTGATGCTGTCGTCGATCAGCGGCGGCACCGACATCTGCTCCGCATTCGTCGGCGGCTGCCCGATGGTGCCGGTGGTCGCCGGGGAGATCTCCTGCCGATACCTGGGCGCAGCAGTGGAGGCGTTCGACGAGACCGGTCGATCGGTCGTCGGCGAGCAGGGAGAGTTGGTGATCACCGAGCCGATGCCCTCGATGCCGATCGGGTTCTGGGGCGATGACGACGGCTCGCGGTACCGCGCCGCATACTTCGAGTCGTATCCCGGCGTGTGGCGTCACGGTGACTGGATCACGCTCGACGAACACGGCGGCTGTGTGATCACCGGCCGCAGCGACGCCACCCTGAACCGCGGCGGTGTGCGCATCGGCACCAGCGAGATCTACCGAGTGGTGGAGGGGGTCGACGGCGTGAGCGACAGCCTGATCGTGCACCTCGAAGATACCGAGGGCGGTGGCGCCGGAGCGCTGGTGCTGTTCGTCGCCGTCGGCGAAGGCGTGCAGATCGACAGCGTGATCGACCCGATCAAGCGGGCCTTGCGCGCCGATCTGTCGCCACGTCACGTCCCCGACGAAATTCACTCGCTGCCGTCGATCCCCACCACGTTGTCGGGCAAGAAGCTGGAGCTACCGGTGAAGAAGATCCTCCGCGGCGCCGACCCCGATTCGGTCGCCAGTCGCGGGGCGCTCAAGAACCCCGAATCCCTCGACGCTGTCGCCGAAGTCGCCCGCCACCGCTAGTGGAGTGTTTCAGCGCACCCAGGTGGGCTCCAGATACTCCACAAGGCAGGAGTGGAGTGTTTCAGCGCACCCAGGTGGGCGCCAGCCACTCCACTGGGGTGATCAGGTGAGGTTTTCGATGACGATCGCGATGCCTTGGCCGACGCCGATGCACATCGCCGCCAGGCCATAGCGGCCGCCGGTGCGGCGCAGATGGTGGGCCAGCGTGGTCACGATGCGCACACCCGAACAACCGAGTGGGTGACCGATGGCGATGGCGCCACCTTGCTGGTTGACGATCGACGGGTCGACGTCGGGCCATTCGCGCAGGCAGGCCAGGGACTGCGCGGCGAACGCCTCGTTCAACTCGACGGCCGACAGATCGCCCCAGCCGATGCCGGCACGACCGAGCGCGTCACGCGCCGCCTCGACCGGGCCGATGCCGTAGAGGTGCGGGTCGACGCCGCTGGTCGCTCTGCTGACGACGCGCGCCATCGGTGTGGACTTCGACAACTCCACACCGCGCGATGACATGACCAGCATGGCGGCCGCGCCGTCGTTCATGGGCGAGGCATTGCCAGCAGTCACGGATCCACCCTGCCTGAACACCGGCTTCAACTTGCCCAGGGACTCCATCGACGAGTCGGGCCGGATGCATTCATCGCGCTCGAGCGGCGCATCGGGAACCTGCACAGTCTCCGCAGCGAAGTGACCGGCCGCCCACGCCGCTGCGGCGCGCTGGTGCGACCCCATGGCGAAGGCATCCTGCTCGTCACGCGAGATCGAGTACTTGTCGGCCAGCACGTCGGCGCCCTCGCCCAGCGAGATCGTCCACTCGCCGGGCATCTTCGGGTTGACCATGCGCCACCCCAGCGCCGAGTTCCACATCTGCTCGTGCGTGGTCGGGTAGGCCTTCGACGGCTTGAGCACCACCCACGGGGCACGGGTCATGCTCTCGACGCCGCAGGCGATGGTGATATCGGCGTCGCCGACAGCGACCGTGCGAGACGCGCCGAAGATGGCCTCGATGCCACTGCCGCACAGCCGGTTGACGGTTGCCGCGGGAATCGTGGTGGGCAACCCGGCCAACAGCAGCGCCATTCGGCCGACGTTGCGGTTGTCCTCGCCGGCGCCGTTGGCGTCGCCCGCATAGACCTCGTCGATCGAGGACGGGTCGAGCGACGGCGCACGCTCGACGATGGTCCGCACGACACCGGCCAGGAGGTCGTCCGGCCGAACGCCGGCAAGCGCGCCGCCGAGACGGCCGAGCGGCGTCCGGACGGCATCGACGATGAATGCTTCTGTGGTCATGGTCGAACTCCTTCGTAGGCATGCTCCAAGATGCCGAGCAGGTCTGCCTCGGTCACCGGACGCGGGTTGACCGTGATCTCCTCGGCCGCGGCATGCGCCGCGCCGGGCAGATCGTCACGCTGCACCAGGCCATCATGGCCGTGGAGATCGGCCAAGCGCGTCGGCACGTTGCTGGCCACGGCGAGATCCCACAACGCGCCGGACGGGTCTCCATCGGGCACACCCAGGGCTTCGGCCAGACGAGCCATCTCCACCGGCAACGCCGGGGAATTGAACGCAACCGCATGCGGAAGGATCACCGAGTGGGTATCGGCGTGCACGAGGTTGAACCGGCCGCCCAGGACGTGGCACAACTTGTGGTGCAACCCGGTCGACGTGGTGCCGAGCGCCACGCCCGAGAGGTAGGCCCCGTACAAAAGGCGGCCGCGGGCCTCCACATCGCCGGGGTTGGCCATCACGGTCGGCAACGACTCGTTGATCGCGCGCACGCCTTCGAGCGCAAGTGCCGACGTGATCGGGTTGTTACCGGGGGCGTACAACGCCTCGACGGAATGGGCGAGCGCGTTGAACGCTGACGGCCCGGTGACCTGCGGTGGCAGGCCGACGGTGAGCTCAGGATCGTAGACAACCGTCCTTGGTTGCACGATCGCGTTCTTGCCGGTCTGCTTGTGCCGGCCACCGGTCAGCCCGTAGATCTGGGTCTGCTCGCTGCCGGCATACGTGGTCGGCACGGCCACGATGGGCACCGAGTGGCTCAAGGCGATCGCTTTGGCCAGCCCCGTGGAGGAACCGCCACCGATGCACACCACGCAGTCGATGTTTGCCTCGGTGGCCGCCAACCTGGCTCGCTCGGCGAGCTCGACCGGCACGTGTTGGGCCACCTCGTCCCACGGCACCGCCAACCTGCCACCGAGCTGCACCGCGACAGAGGCAGCGGGAGCGGTTGCGGCCCAATCGGAGATCAACATCACGCGTTGCCCGTCGAGCCGCTCGACCTCGGCACCCACTTCGGCCAATCGGCCGGCACCGAACACGATGCGCGCCGGCAGTTGGTCGTAGGTGAACGGGTTCATGCCGCCTGCAGGGCGCGCAAGGAGTCGAGCTCGACCTCGGTCGGCTCGGCGGTCGTCGACACCTCGTCGCCGAAGCGAACGTCCCAGCCGGTGGCCGCGACGACCTGTTCGCGAGTGATGCCGGGGTGCAGCGCGACCACGATCAACTCACACGTGTCGGGATCGGGCTCCATCACCGCGAGATCGGTGATGACCCACTTCGGGCCGCCGCCGCGCAGGCCGAACCGCTCGCGGTCACCCTTGCCGTCGCCGAACCCGATCGATGTGCGGAAGTCGCAGCGATCGACGAACGCACGAGCCGACTGGCGCATGATGACCATCACCGAGCCGGCGGATGCCGCGATCTCGGGTGCACCACCAGCCCCGGGGAGACGCGTCTTGGGTGATTCGTACGAGCCGATCACCGTGGAGTTGATGTTGGCGAACTTATCGAGCTGCGCCCCACTGAGGAAGCCGACATCGATGCGCCCGGCCTGCAACCAGTAGGCGAAGATCTCGGGAACGCTGACAACCGCATCGCTGGTCTCGGCAAGCTCACCGTCGCCGATCGACAGCGGCAATCGCGTCGGCTTGCTGTCGATGCAACCCGACTCGTAGATCAGCACCGGTTCGATGGGGTACAGGCGTCGGGCGAGGTTGGCAGCAGTGGACGGCAGGCCGATGCCCACGAAGCACTGCCGCTTGCCCGCCGCTGCGAGTGCGCCGAGTTGGCGTGCGGCGTTGACAATCATCAGTTCGTCGGTCGTGTAGTCGGCCATCAGATACCCACGCTCTCGCAATACTCGCCGAAGTCCGCTGTGCCCTTCACGTGCTTGTCGATCCAGGCCAGAAAGGCGTCACGATCCTTCGAGATGGGGTCCCACGCTTTGTAGAACGCGTTGTCGCGGGTGGAGAACCCCATCGCGAAGCTCGGGTGCGCGCCGCATGGAACATGGCATACCGCGCTGACGACCCACGACGGCAGCACGATCGCGCCGGGAACCTCGGGCAGTTCGTCGACGATCTCCTCGACGGTCACGATCGACCGTTGCGACGCCAGCACGGCCTCTTTCTGTACCCCGAGCAGACCCCAGATCTGCACGTTGCCGGAGCGATCGGCGCGCTGGGCGTGGATGATGCCGACGTCGGGATTGATGGCCGGGACCGCGGCCAGCACTTCGCCCGTGAACGGGCACTCGACCGTCTTGATGGTGCTGGTGTACTTCGGCAGATCTGTCCCGATGTAGCCGCGCAGGATGCCGAAGGGCAGACCAGCGGCGCCGGCCGCATAGCGCGTTGCCATGCCGGCGTGGCTGTGCTCCTCGATCTCGAGCGGATGCGGCCATTGATTCTCGACGGCGTCGCGAAAGCGCTGCAACGAACCGACACCCGGATTGCCGCCCCATGAAAACGTCAGTCGGGTCACGCATCCGGTACCGATCAACTGGTCGTAGGCGATGTCGGGCGTCATCCGCACGAGGTGGAGGTTGCGACGACCTTGGCGGATGATCTCGTGGGCGGCCGCATGCGGAATGAGATGGGTGAAGCCCTCGAGCGCCAGCGTGTCGCCGTCGTGCACGTGTTCGGCGACGGCCTCCTTCAACGTTGCGATCATCGCGGGTACCACGGTGGGATCTGTGCGTCCACGTTGATCCAGATGCTCTTTGCCTCGGTGTACTCGCGCATCGCCTCGAAGCCCATCTCCCGGCCGTAGCCGCTGAGCCCGGTCCCACCGAACGGCGATGCCGGACTGACCCGCTTGTACGAGTTGACCCACACCATCCCGCTGCGCATCGCCCCGGCGAGGCGATGGGCGCGCGACAGGTTCTGCGTCCACAACCCGCCACCGAGGCCGTAGTCGGTGCTGTTGGCAATGGCCAAGGCTTCCTCGTCGTCGTCGAAGGTCGACACGGTGACGAACGGACCGAAGACCTCCTCGCGGCAGACTCGATCGCCGGGATTTGCCCTCACGATCGTGGGTTCGATGTAGCAGCCGTTGGCCAGCGCTGCGTCGTCGGGCGCCTTGCCTCCGGTGATGATCTCGCCGCCCTCGTCGACCGCGACCTTGACGTAGCTGAGCACGCGGTCGCGGTGCATCGGCGACGTCAATGGGCCCATCTCCGTCGATGGGTCGAGCGGGTTGCCGAGCTTGATCGAACGCGCCAGGGCGACGAAGCGCTCGAGGAACTGGTCGGCGATCTTGGTGTGCAGCAACAGTCGCGACCCGGCGATGCACGCCTGGCCCTGGTTGTGGAAGATCGCAAAGGCGCTGCCGCCGACCGCGGCCGGGATGATGGCGTCGTCGAACACGATGTTCGCGCCCTTGCCACCGAGCTCGAGCTGGACACGCTTGAGGTTCGAGGCGGAGTACTCGACGATGCGCCGACCGGTCGCCGTCGACCCGGTGAAGGCGATCTTGGCGACGTCGGGGTGCGTCGCCAGGCGCTCGCCGGCGCCCGCGCCGAAGCCGGGAACCATGTTGACGACACCCGCTGGGAACCCGACCTCGTTCATCAGTTCGCCGATGCGCAGCGACGACAGCGGCGTGAGCTCGCTGGGCTTGAGCACCACGGTGTTCCCGGCGGCCAGTGCCGGACCCATCTTCCACGAGCAGAACATCAGCGGGAAGTTCCACGGCACGATCTGGCCGACGACACCCAACGGCTCGCGCTGGACGTAGTTCAAGAAGCCGGGTTCGACCGGGATGACATCGCCCTGCAACTTGTCGGCCATCCCGCCGAAGTAGCGGAAGCAGGCTGCGGTGCGCGGAACGTCGAGCTTGCGGGCGTCACTGATCGGGTGACCGGTGTCGAGGCTCTCGAGCTGAGCCAGTTCCTCGCCGTTGGCTTCGATTGCATCGGCCAGTTTCAGCAACAGCCGACCGCGCTCCGCCGCAGCCATTCGTCGCCATGCGGGGAACGCCGCGGTGGCAGCGTCGACGGCACGGTCGACATCGTCGCCGCGACCCTCGGCAATCTCGGTGATCACCGAGCAGTCGTGCGGATTGATGATCTCGATGGTGCCGCCGCTCGCGGCGTCGACGAACTCGCCGCCGATGAACAGCTTGTTCTGCATCAGAAATCGACGGGATACACGCTCGCCTTGCCGGTGCGGATCATCTCCGGCAACTCGGGCGAGGCGTTCTCCCACACCAGCAGCATCGAACGCTTGGCGCTGTAACCCTGGTGGCGGATGTCGCCGGGCATCGCCGCGACGTCGCCGGCCTTCATCGTGACCTTGCTACGTGGGGCACCACTGTCGCGATCCTGCACATCCCAGACGATCTCGTCGCTGAGTTGCACGAACCACTCGACACGGTCGTTGCCGTGAAAGACCGGCAGCATGTACTCCTCGCTGGTCGGGCAGTACAGGCTCGCCTTGCAGACGCTGACGACGCTGGGGTTCCACGTGACATCGCTGCGGCTGATGTAGGCGTACAGGTTGTATGCGGCGACCTCGTCCTCGAAGCCCGGCTCGGGGTACACCTCGGGCTCGTCCTGCGGAACGTCGGCGAACATGCGGTTGACCGGGTGGGTCTCATCGGTGCGGATCTTCTCGTCACCGGGCACGCTGACCATTCGATTGGCGGCAACGCGGCGACGGGTGATGGCCTCGGTGTTGCTGCCGTCCTTGACGCCGAACGGCTTGTCGGTCTCGGCCGGGCTGGCGAACGGATCGAACGAGGCGTTGGTCCAGTCGTCGAGCATGGCCTTGAACGTGTCGCGGATCAGCGGCGTGTCGAAGTTCTCGGTGTGGTCGAGCTCGGCCTTGCGGTAGGCGTCGTTGAACCGACCGGCGAACATGTCGACCGTGCCGTAGTGGTTGACGGTGCCGAACACGCTGTCGAAGTTGACGGTGCCGTAGAAGAAGTCCCAGGCAACATCGCGCTGCAACGCCCGCAGGAACACGTCGGCGCTCAGCACGTGCTTGCCCGTCGGCCACGTGATGTGGACGAAGTACTCGTCGCGGGAGAAGTGGAATGCGCCCAGGCTGAACTCGCGATAGCCCTGCGCGTTGGGGTCGGTTGATTGCACGTCGGTCATGGTCATGTCAGTGGTTCCTTCATGTCGAGTTCTTGGCTCAGCTCAAGCAGATATCGGCCCAGCGCTCGACCGTGTCGTCGCCGAGGATGGTTTGCAACAGGATCACGCTGGGCGCCGATGCGCTCATGCGGTAGGCGGAGTTCGCGGGCAGCAAGGCCTGGTGGCCGCGGCGCAACACGATCCGGCCCATCTTCGTGCCGGCGGGTTCGCCCTCGACTCGTACCGAGCCCTCCTTGTCGGCGGCGACAGCAGGCGTGTCGAGCTTGACGAGTTCGATGGTGACCTCACCATCCATGCACAGCGGGAACTCGTCGTGCGCGCAGGTGCGCCACTCGCTGGTGCCCTCGGCGCGGATGGCCTCCAGCACGTACTGCATGTTCTTGCCGACCGCGACCTTCTCCCACGGCTTCGACGAGTTGGCGACCTCGAAGATGTTGGAGAACGCGTAGTTCTTGGCCTGGTCGTTGATCAGATCGATCCCGCCCTTGTCGTAGTCGGCCAGCGACCCGAACTTGGTGACGTACTCGGTCACGCAGAACCCCCTAGATGTTCGCATTGCGCACACTCGTGCGATATGTGAACATTGTCGCGGGAGGTGCTTCACGTGTCAAGTGACAGCGCGTCAACTGACAGGGCGTCGAACGACGGCCCCGACCGAGACTACGTCCAATCGTTGAGTCGCGGCCTCACCGTGCTGCAGGCGTTCAACGCCGAGCGGCCCGCCATGACGCTGGCGGACATGGCCCGAGCCACCGGGCTCACCCGGGCGACTTCTCGTCGACTGCTGCACACCCTCGTCACGCTCGGGTACGTCTGCACCGACGGGCGCACGTTCGAGCTCACCCCGCGGGTGCTCGACCTCGGCTTCGCCTACGTCTCGTCGCTGCAGCTTCCCGACATCGCCCAGCCGTTCATGGAGGCGTTGTCCGATCGCGTACACGAAAGCGTGTCGGCTTCGGTGCTCGACGGCACCCAGATCGTGTACGTCGCACGCGTCAACACCCAACGGATCATGGGCATCTCCTTGGCGATCGGCTCGCGGCTCCCGGCCGCGTGGACCTCGATGGGGCGGGTGATGCTCGCCGGGCTCACCGATCCGCAACTGGAGGAGTTCCTCGACGGTGTGAGCTCGACCGGCCTGACGGTGCAATCGATCACCGATCGAGACGCGCTGCGATCCGAGATCCACGCCGTGCGCACCCAGGGATACGCACTGATCGACCAGGAGCTCGAGATTGGAATCCGGTCGGTGGCCGCGCCGATTCGCGATCGACGCGGCCGAACGCTGGCGGCGATCAACGTCGGTACCCACGCAGCCCGCGTCACGTTGAAGGAGTTGCGGGGCGTGATCCTGCCTGACCTTCTCGACACGGCGCGCAGCATCGAGCTGCAGTTGGCGAAGCGATGACCGACGAACCGCACCCCCTGATCGGTCGCGTCGAGGTCCTCGTCGATCAATTGCGTCGCCGCGGCATCGACGTGACCACGGGTGCGGTGATCGATGCGTTCACCGCGTTGACGCACCTTCCGCTGGAGGAACCGGAATCGGTGAAGGCCGGCCTGCGGGCGACGCTGGTGAAGAGCTCCGACCCGATGGGCGAGTTCGATCGCGCGTTCCGCGCCGTGTTCGCGGGCTCCGCTGTGGGCGGATGGACCGAGGCGGTCGAGTCCGCGGAGGAGCCTGCTCCTGTCACTTCGCCCGGTCAGATGTCGGCTGCGCTGATGCAGGCGATGCAGCAAGGCGACGAGGCGCAGATCGCGTTCCTCGCACAGCAGGCCGTGGACGCGCTCGCCGGGTTCGACGACGACGGCGAGCACAGCGAGCGCTACTACCTGCACAAGATCATGCGCGCCATCGACCTGTCGCGGATGCTCAGCGCGGCGATGCAACAGCTGCGCCGCGAGGGCGAGCTGACCGAGCTGGAACTGGTGCTGGCGCGCAACGAGTTCGCTGCGATGCTCGAGCAGTTCCGCCGGCGGCTGGCCGCCGAGATCGCGGCGCGGATGCACGCCGATGGCACCGCTCAGCACGTCGACGTCGACATCGGCACCGGCCTTGCCGACCGCGACATGCTGCAGCTCTCGTCGTTGGAGCTCAGCGAGCTCCGGCGCGTCGTACAACCGCTGGCCCGGCAGCTTGCGGCGCGCATCAGCAGCCATCGGCGTCTTCGCAGCACCGGCCGGCTGGATCCGCGCCGGACCGTACGGAGATCGCTGCAGGCCGGAGGCGTTCCCCTCGACGTCGTCATGCGGCGCCGCCATCCTCATCGTCCGGAGCTCGTGCTGCTCTGCGACGTCAGCGGATCGGTGGCCGAGTTCGCCCAGTTCACGTTCACACTCGTGCACGCGCTCCACGACGAGTTGCGCCGTGTCCGCAGCTTCGCGTTCGTCGACGGCATCGCCGAAGTGACCGACCTGTTCGAATCGGCGCGACACGAGATCCACGTCAATCGGTTCGTCGAGCGGCGTGGCGTGCTCGGCGACGATGGGCACAGCGACTACGGGCGGGCCCTCACCCGTTTCGTCGAGCACCACCTCTCCGACGCCGTGTCGTCGCGCTCGACGGTGATCATCTGCGGCGATGCCCGCACGAACTACCGCCCGGACGGCTGTCAAGCACTGCGAACCATTGCCGATCAGGCGCGCCGGGTCTTCTGGCTGAATCCCGAGCCCGAGGAGGAGTGGGGCGCGACCGATTCGGCGATGGACGACTATCGGGCCTACTGCCGCGGTGCGTTCGAGGTGCGCTCGCTGCGCCAGCTCGGCGACGTGATCGCCTCGTTGGTGTGACCCGTAAACTCAAGGGCATGAATGATCCTGTTGTGCAGGAGATGCCGCTGGGCTTTCAGTGGCCGACTGCTGACCCGTTCTTGTTCTGCGTCCACCACCTCGACCTGTACCCCGCCGGCAACGCGAGGTTCGGGCCCGACCCGACCACGCTGGAAGGCCGCGAGATCGGCTCGGACTTCGAGCCGCGCGACGGTTGGCGGATGTACCACGGCGCAGAGGTACCCGGTTTCCCGCAACACCCGCATCGAGGGTTCGAAACCGTCACGCTCGTTCGTCGAGGTCTGATCGATCACAGCGATTCGCTCGGTGCAACCGCGCGGTTCGGTCGCGGCGACGCGCAGTGGCTCACTGCAGGCGCCGGCATCGTGCACAGCGAGATGTTCCCGCTCGTCGACCCGGTCGAGCCGAATCCGACCGAGTTGTTTCAGATCTGGCTCAACCTGCCGTCCAGTGACAAGATGGTCGAGCCGTACTTCACGATGTTGTGGGCGCCTGACATTCCCGTGGTGGAGTTCGACGGTGGCAGCGTCACGGTGGTCGCCGGCACGCTCGGCCACGCCAAGCCGGCCTCACCGCCGCCGAACTCGTGGGCGTCGCGAGACGATGCCGAAGTGGCGATCTGGGTGCTGCGCCTCGATCCCGGCGCGGCATGGGCGATGCCGCCGACCGTGCACGACGACGTGACCCGGATCGTGTACTTCTTCGAGGGCGAATCGCTGTCGATCGGCGAGCACCAACTCGGCGCATCGACCGGAGCCGTCGTGCAGAGCGAGACCGAGGTCGAGGTGCGCGCCGGCGACACGCCGGTCGAATGCCTGATCCTGCAAGGACGCGCGATCGGGGAGCCGGTCGCCCAATACGGACCATTCGTGATGACCACCCGGGCCGAGATCGAGCAGGCCTTCGCCGACTACCAGCGAACCGGTTTCGGCGGTTGGCCGTGGGATGCCGATGGCCCGGTGCACGGCGCCGAGCCGGCCCGCTTCGCTCGCCATCCGAGTGGGCTGGTCGAGCGCCCCGAATGACGGCGCCGGTCGTCACACTCACGTTCGACAATGGTCCGACGCCCGGCGTGACCGAACCGGTGCTCGATCTCCTCGCTGCGCACCGGGTGCCCGCCACCTTCTTCGCGATCGGCCGCAAGCTGGCCACTCCCGAAGGCCAGGCGCTGGGGCGGCGGATCGTCGACGCAGGCCATGAGCTCGGCGGGCACACCTGGAGCCATTCGATCCAGTTCGGCACAGCCGACGACGCGGTGGTCGCCGACGAGCTTGCCCGCACGCGCGCCGAAGTCGACGCGGCGGGTGGCGATGGACTGCTGTTCCGGCCCTACGGGGCAGGCGGCGTGATCGACGATCGGTTGATGAGCGCGTTCGGCGCGACGACACTTCGCCAACTGCAGTACACCTGTGTGCTGTGGAACGTGCTGCCCGGCGACTGGCGTGATCCGGCCGGGTGGGTTGGTCACGCGCTCGACGGAATCAACGATCACTCGTGGTCGGTCGTGGTGCTGCACGATGTCGCCGACGCCGCTCTGCCTCGTCTCGACGAGTTCTTGGCAGCCGTCACCGCCCGCAACGCGAGGTGGTCGCTCGACTTCCCCGACGACTGCACCCCGATCCGCGACGGCACCCCGACGTCGTCGTTCGACACTCTCTGCATCGCCAACTGATCACCTACGCTCCCGGCCATGGAGTTGCACTACGCCACCATCTGGGAGTCCATCGCCGACACCATTCCAGAGTCGACCGCTGTGGTGCACGGAGCCACGATCCGGACATGGGCCGAGTACGACGACAGCGCCGCACGACTCGCCGCCGCGTACGCCGCGGCCGGGCTTGGTCATGACTCCAAGATCGGGTTGTACATGTACAACGGGAACGAGTACCTCGAGGCCCAGTACGGGGCATTCAAGGTCCGTGGTGTGCCGGTCAACGTCAACTACCGGTACCTCGACGATGAGCTGTGGTACCTCCTCGACAACGCCGATGCCGAGGCGCTCGTGTTCCACTCGTCGCTCGCCGAGCGCGTCGGCCAGATCATCGGTCGACTCCCAAAGATCAAGCTGCTGATCGAGGTCGACGACGCCGGTCCCAGTGGCGTGAACCGCGCCGTGTCGTACGACGCAGTGCTCGCAACCCACGATCCGATGGAGCGGATCGTGCGGAGCGAGGACGACATCTACATGCTCTACACGGGTGGGACCACGGGCATGCCGAAGGGCGTGATGTACGATATGGCCTCGCACGTCGGTCTGTTCCTTCGCTCCGGCTTCCCGTTCCTCGGCCAACGCGTGCCACGCGCTGCCGACGAGGTCGCACCGCTGGTGCAGGCCATCACCGAAGCGGGCAACCGGATGATCGCCATCCCGTGTGCGCCGTTGATGCACGGCACCGGGTTGTGGCTGGGGGCATTCGCCTCGCACCTCACGGGTGGCGAGGTGATCACGCTCACCAGCCGCACCCTCGACCCGCACGAGGTGCTGCGGACCGCGCAGGCGCGGCGGGCAACGTCGCTGGTGATCGTCGGCGATGCCTTCGCCAAGCCGCTCGTCGCGGCAATCGACGAAGCTGCCGGACGAGGCGAGCCCTACGACCTCACCAGCATCGGCGTGATCTTGTCGTCGGGTGTCATGTGGACGACCGAGGTCAAAGAGCAGTTGCTGGAACGCATCCCGCACGTCGTGCTGTTCGATGCCATCGGGTCGACCGAGGGATCGATGGGCAACCAGATGAGCACCCGTGGCGCGTCCACCGAGACCGCCAAGTTCACCCAGAACCCGACGACGAAGGTGTTCGCCGAGGACGGGCGCGAGGTCACGCCCGGCTCCGACGAGATCGGTCTCGTCGCGGCCGGAGGGTTCGTGCCCATCGGGTACTTCAAGGACCCCGGCAAGACCGAGCGCACCTTCCGCACCGTCGACGGCGTGCGCTACGCCTTCCCGGGCGACCTCGCCAAGGTTGCCGCCGACGGCACCTTGATCCTGCTCGGTCGGGGCAGCCAGGTGATCAACTCCGGTGGCGAGAAGATCTTCCCGGAAGAGATCGAGGAAGCCGTCAAGCGTGTACCCGGGGTGCTCGACTGCCTGGTCGTCGGTGTGGACGATGCGCGGTTCGGCCAGGCGGTGACTGCGATCGCGGCCACCGACGGCACACCGCTCGACGAGGCAGAGGTCATCGCCCACGTCAAGACGCAGCTCGCCCGCTTCAAGGCGCCCAAGCGAGTCGTGTTCGTCGCCGAGGTCCCGCGGGCCCCCAACGGCAAGGCCGACTACGCCGCCGCCAAGCAGTACGTCCGCGACGCCCTCGGCCTCCCCTGACACGAGGTGGTGGCGGACGTGGGTCAGCGCCGCAACTTGGCGCTGAGGAAGTCGATGACGCGCTGCACCGAGGCCTCGTCGCGTTGCTCGGTCAGCACCGAGTGATCACGCTTCGAGGTGCTCGGCAGTTCGACCGCGATGAAAGCGTCGCCGAGCAGGGCTCGCAGCGATTCGAAACGCGTGCCCACCAGCTTGTCGTCGGTGAACCGCAGCCCGAGCACTTCGCACCCGGTGGCGGCACGTTCGGCGACCCGCTCGGCATCGGCGGGCGAGAGGTTGAGATCACCGTGTCGCGCCGGTTTGCCCAACGCGAACGGCAACGATGGCTGAGCCAGTACTGGAGCAACCATGACGGCGTCGACCATCATCCCCAACGCGAAACCACCGCTGAAGCACATGCCGACCGCCCCGACACCGGTGCCGCCGACCGACTTGTGCAGGTCGGCCGCCAGGGCTCGGAGCCAGGAGATGATCGGCGACGTCTGGTGCAACGCCCAGTTGGTGAACTCACGAGCCACGCACACCTTGAAGATCGACGATGCGCCGTAGGGCGCCGAGAGGGCACGACCAGGGGTACCGACGAGCGACGGCATCACCACCGTGAACCCGGCGGCGACCACGTCGTTGGCGAACGCCGCCACCTTCGGGGTGATACCGGGGATCTCGTGGATCACGATCACACCGGGGCCCGAGCCACGGCGGAACACGGCCCGGGTACGACCCTCCGCAGTGAACTCGCCTCGCTCCCAACCATCGAGCGCGTTGGTCATGCCCACTGCTGGATCGCCCCGCGGGCCCGCTCGGCGAGTGATTCGGTCGCTTCTTTGAACGTGGCGAAGTCGACTTCGCCGCCTTCACCCATCGCTCCGTGCACATACCTTGAATACACCCCCTCACTGATCACCGCAAGCCTCCAGCACCCGAACGCGATGTAGTAACCGATGCTGCTGACATCACGACCGGTTCGGCGGGCGTACCGCTCGACGAGATCGGAGAACGCCGGGAAGCCTCCCGCTGACGTCGGGTCGTTGGCGCGTGCGGTCGTCGGGTCGTCCTGGTACCAATACACCCCGAGGTAGCCGAGATCCGCGAGTGGGTCGCCCAGGGTGCACAGCTCCCAATCGAGCACGGCGTTGATTCTGCCGAGGTCGACGTCGGCGAGGCAGTTGCCGAAACGGAAGTCGCCGTGGGCGATAGAGACGCCCTGCTGCACTGGGAGGTGGTCACGCAGTGCGCGGGCCACCTCGTCGATCGCCGGCAACTCGCGCGTCTTCGACTGTTCCCACTGGGTCGACCATCGCTTGACCTGGCGCTCGACGTAGCCCTCGCGCTTGGCGAGATCGCCGAGGCCCACGCCGTCGATGTCGACCGCATGCAGATCCGCCAACACGTCGACGAGGTGCTCGCTGACCTGCGGTCGCAATCCAACCGGCAGAGCCGCTGCCCGTTCAGGGCTGTCGAGCACCACGCCGTCGACATATCCCATCACGTAGAAGGGCGCGCCGTTCACGGTGTCGTCGGCGCACAGACCGAGGGCCTGCGGCACCGGCACGTTGGTGCGTCCGACTGCCGAGATGATGCGGTGCTCGCGCGCCATGTCGTGTGCAGTAGCGAGCACCTGTGCCAGCGGCGGACGGCGCAACACGAGTCGCCGGCCGTTGCCGTCCGTGACTGCATAGGTGAGGTTGGATCGCCCGCCCGCGATCAGCGCGAAGTCGTACGGCGCGCTGGCGTCAGCGATGTTCGCATCGAGCCATGCGCTGACTCGAACGGTGTCGATGCCCTGCACAGGCCGACACCGTACCGGTGGTCAGCCCGGTCGGGCGATTCCGACCACTGCAGCCCAGTTGACTGCGGCGACCTTGACGACATCGCCGGTTCGCGGGGCGTGGATCAGTGAACCGCCACCGATGTACATCGCCACGTGGCCGATCGGTGACTTGTAGAAGATGAGGTCGCCCGGTTGGATCTCGCTCTGCGAGATGTGCGGGATCGACCCGTACTGCGCGCCGGACTGGTGCGGCAGGTACACCCCGGCCTGACCCCACGCGTACTTGGTCAGACCCGAACAGTCGAATGCGACGCCGGGTGACTCCGCCGCGAATCGGTAGGGCACGCCGAGCTGGCTCATCGCCGCGTTCACGGCAATGCCGGCGAGCGAAGAAACGGGCGGCGCAGGACTGCCTCCACCTGAGCCGCCTCCGCCACCACCGGCAGGCGGGTCGACAGGCGCCGTGCCGCCACTGGAACCGCCGCCAGTTCCGCCGCCTCGTGGCGCGGATGGCGTTGTGGATACCGCCTTCTTCTGATTGGCGGCTTCGGCAGCGGCAGCGGCATCAGCCGCGGCCTTCTGCTTGGCGATCTCGGCGGCCGCAGCCGCTTCGACACGACGCTGGCGTTCCTGCTCGATGGCGACACCGAGGTCGGCCTGAGCGGACGACAGCTTCTGCTGGTACTCGGTCTGCAACTGGTTCGCCTCGGCGAGCTTGGAGTCGAGCGTTGCGACGAGATCCGCCACCTGCTGCTGCTTGTGCGCCAGCGAGGCCTGCTCGTTGGCGAGATCTTCGGAGAGCGCCAGCATCTCGTCGGTGCTACTGGCGCCGTTGTCGAGCGCCAATCGGCTGAGAGAATCCTTCTGCTCGGCCTCGGAATACGCCGCCGCGTTGGAGAACAACGGGCTCAGCTCGAGTGCGCTCCCAGTGACGTACTTGTCGACGGCGATGTCACCGAGCACACCAGCCAGCTGGCCGAGTCGGGCCTCCTGCTGGGCGATTCGGGCCTGCGAGTCGGCGATCTCTTGATCGAGCTGCGCCTTCTTGTCCTGCGCCGCGCCGTAGTCCTCGTCGAGTTGGCCGAGGCGATTATCGAGGTTGTCGAGCTGGTCGGCGAGCTGCGCAACCTTCTGCTTCTCGCTCCCGACGCTGTCGGCGCTGGCGACAGTGACCGTCGACAGCACACTGCAGACCGCCAGAGCGGCCGCGAGAGATCGAAGATGGATGCCCCTGAACCGCATGCGGAGCCAGCCTACCAATTATTACGAACGGATGTCGAAACGCGGTCGACGTCACACCGACGGCGCCGCGCCCCTCGTCATTCCCACTCGATGGTGCCGGGCGGCTTCGACGTGATGTCGTAGGCGACTCGGTTGATCCCCTTGACCTCGTTGATGATTCGGCTCGACATCGTCTCCAGCAGGTCGTACGGCAACCTGGCCCAATCCGCCGTCATTGCATCGTCGCTGGTCACGGCGCGGATGATGATCGGGTGGCCATACGTACGCTCGTCGCCCATCACGCCCACGGAGCGGATGTCGGCCAGCACCGCGAACGCCTGCCACAGCTCGCGGTCCAGCCCGGCGTTGTGGATCTCCTCGCGGACGATCGCGTCGGCGTGCTGCAAGATTGCCACGCGTTCCGGCGTGACCTCACCGATGATCCGCACGCCGAGCCCCGGCCCGGGGAAGGGCTGGCGCCAGATGATCTCATCGGGCAGGCCGAGCTCGTGACCGAGGCGGCGGACCTCATCCTTGAACAGCGTGCGCAGTGGCTCGACCAGCTTCAGCGTCATGTCGTCGGGCAAGCCGCCGACGTTGTGGTGGCTCTTGATCACGGCGGCTGTGCCGTCGCTGCCGCCACTCTCGACGACGTCGGGATACAGGGTGCCCTGCACCAGGTACTCCGCATCGGTCAGGCCGCCGGTGTTCTCCTCGAAGACCCGCACGAACAGCTCACCGATCGTCTTGCGTTTCGCCTCGGGTTCGGTGACCCCGGCCAGCCCCTCGAAGAACCGCTCGCCGGCGTCGATCTGGATCAGCTCGATGCCTTGGTTGCGGCGGAAGGTCTCGACGATCTGATCGCTCTCACCGAGGCGCATCAGCCCGGTGTCGACGTAGATGCAGGTCAGCTGATGACCGATCGCCTTGTGGACCAGCGCGGCAGCGACGGCTGAGTCGACCCCGCCACTCAGGGCGCAGATGACCCGGGCGTCGCCGACCTGGGCTCGCACGGCGGCGACCTCGTCGTCGATGATCGAACCCATGGTCCATGTCGGCGGGCACCCGGCGAGATCGTGGAGGAAGCGCTGCAGCACGACCATGCCATGCGGCGAGTGCACGACCTCGGGATGGAACTGCACGCCCCAGATCTTGCGGGCATCACTTTCCAACGCGGCGACCGGTGCGTCGGCGGTCGACGCGGTGGCGATGAACCCGTCGGGCACCTTGGTGACCGCATCGAAGTGGCTCATCCACACGTCGTGCGTCGACGGCAGGTCATGCAGCAACGCGCTGGGACCGTCGGCGACCTCCAGCTTGGCCCGGCCGTACTCCCCGCGCATCCCGCGCCCGACCTCCCCACCGAGTTGTTGAGCGATCAGTTGCGTGCCGTAGCAGATGCCGAGGATGGGGATGCCGAGCTCGTAGATCTCCGGGTCGAGCGAGGGCGCGCCGTCGACGTGCACGCTCTTCGGACCGCCGGACAGGATCAACGCAGCCGGTGGATCGTTCTTGATCTCGGCTGCGGTGATGCGATGCGGCACGATCTCGCTGTACACGTTCAGCTCGCGGACCCGTCGGGCGATCAGTTGCGCATACTGCGCTCCGAAGTCGACGACCAACACCGTTTCGTTGCGCTTCACCATTCCCTTCGATGGTAGGCGCTGGGGACGGTTCCCCGGCAGTTTCTCCGATGGTGATGTGTGAAGACGCGGTGCGAGATGCGACGATGACCCGGTGACAAAGCTGTGGCGGATCTGCGTGGTCGGACTTCTGCTGACGGCGATGTCTCCCTCGATGCACGCCGTCGCCACCACGCCGCCCAGCGCTCCTCCCGTCACCAACGACCTGCTGCCCGAGAACAACGACGTGACCAACTGCGTCGGTACCGTCGAGCAGGCCAACTGCGGCAGCAAGGCTCGCGCCGATGGCCACACCTACCTGGTCTTCCTCGCTCTGGCCGCCGGACTCACGTTCATCGGATGGCGGATCGCCCGAGGCGTGAAGGCCCGCGACGCCGTCACCAGCGGCGGCCCCGCACCGCGAGACCGCTGAACCACCCCCGCGGCGGAGCCCTCGGGCGCGAAATCGGTACTCGCAGTACTCACACCGCGCCCGAGTCGCGCCAATGGGCGCGAGAGCTGCACCGTCGGTACCGGAATCGCGCCCGACCTCGGGTCGGGCCACCGTCGTTCCCGGGCGATGGGCGAGCGGTACGGTGGCCGGGTGACACCTGAGGACTTCAAGAAGCGTGGCTACCAGCTGATCGATTGGATCGCCGACTACGTCGAGAACGTCGAGCAGCAGCGGGTCACGTCCACGGTGGAGCCGGGCGACGTGCGCGCCCAACTCGAGGAACACCCGCCCACGACGCCCGACGGCTTCGATGCGGTGATGGCCGACACCGACCGCATCATCGTGCCCGCGTTGACCCACTGGTTGCACCCCAACTTCTTCGCGTACTTCCCGGCCAACTCGTCGTACCCGTCGATCCTCGGCGATCTGTTGACCGCCGGTCTCGGGGTGCAGGGCATGAGTTGGGTCACCAGCCCGGCATGCACCGAAGTGGAGACGTTGATGGTCGACTGGATGCAGGAGCTGCTCGGCCTGCCACAGTCGTTCCGGTCGACCAGCGCGACCGGTGGCGGCGTGATCCACGGATCCGCCAGCGAAGCGACCCTGGCATCGATCCTGGCAGCGCGGTGGCGCATCACCAAGGGCGCGGTCAACAGCGACGGCGACACATCGCGACTGGTCGCCTATGCGACGTCGCAGGCGCACTCCAGCATCGAGAAGGGCCTGCGCATCGCCGGAATCGGTTCGGATCGACTTCGCGTCGTGCCACACGACGAGGCGTTCGCGATGCAACCCCAGGCGCTGGCCAAGATGATCGCCGCCGATCGCTTCGCCGGGTTCACCCCGTTCTGGGTCTGCTCGGCGCACGGCACGACGAGCTCGATGGCGTTCGACCCCACAACCGCGATTGCCGAGATCGCCCACCGTGAAGGCATGTGGCTGCACGTCGATGGGGCGATGAGCGGCATCGCTGCGTTGGCGCCCGAGTACCGCTGGGTCAATACGGGGATCGAGCACGCCGACAGCTATTGCACCAACCCACACAAGTGGATGGGCATCAACTTCGACTGCGACCTGTTCTGGACCGCTGATCGCGCCGCCCTGCTGGGAGCGTTGAGCATCCTGCCCGAGTACCTGCGATCGGAAGCGGCCGAGAGCGGTGCCGTCATCGACTACCGCGACTGGCAGGTCCCCTTGGGACGGCGTTTCCGCTCGTTGAAGCTGTGGTTCCACCTCCGCATCGACGGCGTCGAAGCAGTGCAGGAGATGATCCGCGAGCACATCCGCTTGACGCAGCTGTTGGCCGAGTTGGTCAGTGCCGATGCCCGCTTCGAGATCGTCGCCCCACACCCGCTGAACCTGCTGTGCCTGGTCGTGAGCGACGGTGACGCGGCAACCGAGCGCCTCATCGAGCAGGCCAATGCGACCGGCACGGTGCTGTTCACCCGCACGGTGCTCGACGGCCGGTCCGTCCTGCGGTTCTCGATCGGCGCACGCGCCACGCAAGAGCGTCACGTCCGTGCAGGGTGGGAACTGCTGCAAAAACTGGTGTAGCCGCCGAAATTCCGGTGTCGGGTTGCACGGCGTGCCCGTCGATGATTGACTCCGCCGAGTCCCACCTTGGACATGAGAAACCGAGGAGCACCGATGAGACGCCTTCTCCACGTGTTCATCGCGGTCACGAGTGTGCTGACCGTCGCACCACCGGCTGACGCCGGTCCCGTTCATTCCGCATCGGCCGATCAGGCCTACGTCGAGCGCCTGCTCTATTCCACATCGATCACATCCTTCGTCGCCGCGGTCGACAGCGATGACTGGTACGACTGGTCGACCGACTCGTGCTCGGCTCCCCTCGTCGGCAACACCGGCCGCTCGTTCAACTTCACCAACTCGTGCCGCCGGCACGACTTCGGCTACCGCAACCTGCAACTGCTCGACCGTCGCTACGGACCGGGGCATTGGACGGGCAGCACCCGCAAGCGTGTCGACCGGTTGTTCCTGGCCGACATGAAGCGACACTGCTGGTCGCGTCCCTGGTACGACGAGCCGACATGTCTCGCCTGGGCACGGGCGTTCTACGCGGCCGTGCGGGTTGCCGGCGGGCCGTAGGGACTCGAGCTCACAGCGCGCGTGGCTCTGGGCCGTCGACGCCCAGGGCCACTCGCAGCAGTTGGTGCAGCATTCTCGCCGTCGCCCCCCAGATCGTTTCGTCGTCGAGCTCGAAGAAGAAGATCGGGCGCCGCTCCCCCCCGAAGTCCCAGATCTCCTCACGGAACGTGTCGAGCCGGGTCAGCTCGGCGAGGGGCACCCACAGGATGCGTTCGACCTCGTCGGCGGCAGCATGCAGCACCGGTTGATGAGCGACGGTGCCGACCACCGGCACGATGAAGCTGCGGCTGACCATCGTGGAGATCGGGTCGAGCCGACCGCCGAGCTGAACCGCCGCTGGATCGAGTGCAACCTCCTCGTGTGCCTCGCGCACGGCCGCGGCCTCGAACGTCTCGCCGCCGTCGACCCGGCCACCGGGGAAGCTGATCTCGCCGCGATGGCTCGTCAGTGCGACCGACCGACGGGTCAGCAGCACCTCGGCGCCGGCGGCGCCATCAGTCAGTGCTACCAACACGGCCGACGCCCGGAGTGTGTCGAGCGGAGCCGTGGCGTCGACATGCGGGCGGGCAGCGACCGCAGCCACCACGTCGGCCGCCGACATCTGGCGGACCCGATCGTTCCACGGGGCCTCGGCGCCGTACGCCCAGCCGCGTGGTCGGGGGATGCGCTGGTCGCCGCCGTCACGCCATGGCGAACTACGCAGTGGGGTTCCAGCCGCTCTCGACGAGCTGGGCGAGCACGACCGCCATGCCAGCAGTCTTCAGGTTGGCGAGCACCTTGCCCGGCGGCTGCTCGCCGCGCTCCCATTCTTCCCACGCGGTCTGCAACTTGTGGAGATCCGGTGGTGGCGGGACGAACGACATGCCGTCAGGCTACCGATCATCCCCGCGTGGACGGCGCACGACATTGACCCCGTTCCCCACCAAGCGGCCGGCAATCCGGCCGATCTCGGTGCTGCGCCCGCCCTCGGCGGAGATGGGCGCCGCCTTCGTTCGCGTCGCGAAGCTGGAGTTCCACCACACGAACAGGTGCACCAGGGCGATGCCGATCATGATCATCCGGGTCGCCGACTCGAGGTTGATCCACGGTTGCACCGCGGCAAGCACTTCGACCGCGATCACCACGACGTCGACGACACGGTGCACAGCCCGGTTGATCACCCGGAAGGCCCCGAGCGGACCGATCGTGATCGCAGCGTGCAGCATGATGACTGCGCCGACCACGCTAGGCACCACGGGCGTCGGGCTCTGCAGCCCTGAGGCCACCATCGCGCCGCCCAGGATGTACTCGACCACCTGGTGCATCCAGAACGGGCGCTTCGACGTGACTGCCATCGACGGGAGCCTACCCGTCGGAAAAAGCCAACGACCTCGGCGGCGATTGCTCGCAGCACCGAGGCCGTTGGTTGGGGGGTGATATCTCTAACCCCTCAGCAGGTCACATCATTCCCATTCCGGGCATTCCGCCGCCCATTCCTCCGCCGCCGCCCCCAGCCATGGCCTGCTTCTTCTCCGGCTTGTCGGCCACGAGGCATTCGGTGGTCAGGACCAGTGCGGCGATCGATGCTGCGTTCTGCAACGCGGCGCGGGTGACCTTGGCAGGATCGATGATCCCGGCCTTGACGAGGTCGACCATCTCGCCGGTCGCCGCGTTCATGCCCATCGAGCCGGTTGCGGCCTCGACCTGCGGCACGACCACAGCGCCTTCCATGCCGGCATTGTCGGCAATCAGACGGCACGGGGCAGTCAACGACTCCCACACGGTCTTGGCACCGGTGGCCTCGTCGCCCGTCAGGCTGTCGACGACGGCGAGCACGGCTGCGCGGGCCCGAACCAGGGCCACGCCGCCACCGGCGACCACGCCTTCTTCGATGGCTGCACGAGTTGCCGACACTGCATCTTCGATGCGGTGCTTCTTCTCCTTCAGCTCCACCTCGGTGGCTGCGCCGACCTTGATGACGGCAACGCCGCCGGCCAGCTTGGCAAGACGCTCTTGCAGCTTCTCGCGATCCCAGTCGCTGTCGGTGTTCTCGATCTCGGCCTTGATCTGATTGATGCGGCCGGCGACATCGTCGGCAGCACCGTCGCCGTCGACGATCGTGGTGTTGTCCTTGGTGACGATCACGCGCTTGGCCCGACCGAGCAGATCGAGGGTGAGGTTCTTGAGCTTCAGGCCGACCTCTTCGCTGATGACCTGACCGCCGGAGAGGACCGCCATGTCTTGCAGCATCGCCTTGCGACGATCACCGAAGCCGGGAGCCTTGACGGCAACCGAGTTGAACGTGCCGCGGATCTTGTTGACGACCAGCGTGGCCAGGGCCTCGCCCTCGATGTCTTCAGCGATGATCAGCAGCGGTCGGCCCGTCTTCATCACGGCCTCGAGCACCGGCAACATGGCCTGCACCGTCGAGATCTTGCCGGAGTTCAACAGCACGTAGGCATCTTCGAGCACGGCTTCTTGGCGCTCGGCGTCGGTCACGAAGTACGGCGACATGTAGCCCTTGTCGAACTGCATGCCCTCGGTGAACTCGAGCTCGGTGCCGAACGTGTTCGACTCCTCGACCGTGACCACGCCGTCCTTGCCGACCTTGTCGATCGCGTTGGCGATGACTTCGCCGACCGATGCATCGGCCGCCGAGATGGTGGCGACAGCGGCGATCTGCTCTTTGTCCTCGACCTCTTGGGCCTGCGACTGGATCGATGCGACCGCGGCTGCGACTGCCTTCTCGATGCCCTTCTTCAGGCCCATCGGGTTGGCGCCGGCAGCGACGTTGCGCATGCCGTGGTTGACCATCGCCTGTGCCAGCACCGTGGCGGTGGTGGTGCCGTCGCCGGCCAC
The DNA here is from genome assembly GCA_043758005.1 of Ilumatobacteraceae bacterium. Classification (GTDB taxonomy): domain Bacteria; phylum Actinomycetota; class Acidimicrobiia; order Acidimicrobiales; family Ilumatobacteraceae; genus JAENVT01. Next base: position 831 of record JAYVOI010000091.1, on the reverse strand, counting down.
GTCGTTGGTCTTGGTGGCCACTTCTTTCACCAGCTGTGCGCCCATGTTCTCGTATGGGTCGTCGAGCTCGATCTCTTTGGCGATCGAGACGCCGTCGTTGGTGATGGTCGGTGCGCCGAACTTCTTGTCGAGCACGACGTTGCGACCCTTCGGCCCCAGCGTGACCTTGACCGTGTCGGCCAACTTGTTCACGCCGGCTTCGAGGGCGCGACGCGCCTCGTCGTCAAACTTCAGTTGCTTTGCCATGTTGGTCGGTCAGCTCACTTGCCGACGATCGCCAGCACGTCACGGCTGGTGAGGATCAACAGGTCGTCGCCTTCGATGGTGACTTCGGTGCCGCCGTACTTCGAGTACAGGACGGTGTCGCCGACCTTGATGTCGAGCGCAGCGTGGGCGCCCTTGTCGTCGCTCCAGCGGCCGGGGCCGACAGCGAGCACTTCGCCCTGCTGCGGCTTCTCCTTGGCGGTGTCGGGGATGACCAGACCGGACGCGGTGGTCTGCTCTGCCTCGTTGGGCTTGACGACAATACGGTCATCGAGGGGCTTGAGATTCATGGGTGCGGGCCTCCGTTGGCATGGGCACTCGAAGTGAGGTTGGGACTACGTGATTGGTGCGTTAGCACTCGGCTACCGCGAGTGCCAATGCTAGGCGGCGCGGGCCACCGTTAGCAACCGGGAGGTGAGAGTGCTAACGGGGTGTCAGTGCGCGATACTCGCGGGGTGAAGGCCACCGGCCTGCAGGGCGATCTGTCGCCGGAGATCATCGAGATCCTCGACGACAACACCGATGTCTTCGGCGACCGCGCGCACAACGCCACCCTGGTCGACACCG
>JAYVOI010000090.1:0-5768 GCA_043758005.1 Ilumatobacteraceae bacterium | reverse complement strand
CCACCGGGTGAGCGTCGACCGGGAAGCGGCCGCGCTCGTCGAGCTCGGTGTCGCTACGCAGGTCGATCACGGTCTGCAGGCCGAGTGGCTCGAGCGTGACGACATCGGTCGGGGTCAGCCGGTAGAGGCCATCGGCCCGGAACAGGGTGCGCCACAGGGTGACGCGGCCATCGGCTGTCTGGTAGCCGCCGAGGTCACGGAAGTTGTGCACGGCTTCCAAGGCGACCAGGCGTACCGGATCGGAGCCGAGGTTGCGGAGTAGCTCAGTGGTCACCAGATCAGGGTACCGAGGCGAGCATGGCCAGGTCCGCGCCGATCGGTGAACTGTCGATGAACTCCGTCACGCCGGGTCGACGACCCCGTTGACCGCCGCGTCGTCGAGTTGGGCCAGCACCGTGCGCCACGCGTCGGGCAGGGACTTGTCGATGTGCAGCCCGTTGCGGGCGATCACGCGAGAGCGGGTGATGCCGTGTTCTCTCCAGGTGGAGGCCCCCTCGGCGAGGTTCAGCATCATCGGCGCCAGCCGGTCGATGGCCATCACGAACCGGGCCTCGGGCGTGTCGCCGCGCTCGTACTCGTCCCACAGCTCACGAAATCGCCGGCCGGTCGCCGCCGGCAACAGGCCGAAGAGGCGGTCGGCCGCAGCCTCTTCGCGCGCCTGCTTGGTGGCGGCGCCGTCGGCCTCGTCGTAGGCGAAGGTGTCGCCGGCATCGATCTCGACGATGTCGTGCACGAGGGCCATCGGCACGGCGACTGCGAGGTCGATCGGCTCAGTCGCATACGGGGCCAGGACCAGGGCGGCGATGCCGAGATGCCACGAATGCTCGGCCGTGTTCTCTCGCCGGCTGCCATCTGCCAGCCGGTTCTGCCGCTCGATGCCCTTCAGCCGGTCGGCCTCCATGAAGAACGCCAACGCCGCGGCGATGCCGTCGGCGCCATCGGATCTGGCTTCGGTTGTCACGAGTGCGACCGTAGCCGGATTGCGTAAGTTACCCACGGGTAGCTACAGTCGCGCCGTGACGATGGACATACGCACGGTTGGCATTGTCGGGTCGGGGATCATGGGCGCCGGGCTGGCCGAGGTGGCCGCCAGGGCTGGATACGACGTGATCGTGTCGTCTCGGTCGCGATCGTCGGCCGACGCCGTGCTGTGCACGATCGATGCCGGGCTGGCCAAGGCGGTCGAACGGGGCAGGACGACCGCGGACGAGCGCGCCGCGGTCATGGCTCGCATCACGGCGACCGCGGGGTTCGGCTCGTTCGGTGAGTGCGATCTGGTGATCGAGTCGGTCATCGAGGAGATCGGCGTGAAGCTGGCGTTGTTCGCCGACCTCGACCACGCCACCAAGCCATCGGCGATCCTGGCGACGAACACCTCGACGCTGCCGGTGATCGACCTGGCGTTGGCGACCTCGCGACCGGAGCAGGTGTGCGGCATCCACTTCTTCAATCCGGCGACGATGATGAGCCTGGTCGAGGTGGTGCGGCCGCTGACCGCGTGTGTCGCGACGATCGAGACAGCGATGGCGTTCGTTGCCTCCTGCGGGAAGGATGCGGTCGAGGTGCAGGACCACGCCGGGTTCATCGTCAACGCGCTGTTGTTCCCGTACCTCAACAACGCCGTGCGCATGCTGGAGCGCGGTACGGCGTCGATCGAGTCGATCGACACGGCGATGAAGGGCGGGTGCAACTTCCCGATGGGCCCGTTCGCGCTGCTCGACCTCGTCGGTCTCGACACCTCCGTCGCGATCCTGGAAACGGTTCACGCCGCGTTCGGGGCGCCGAGCGATGCGCCGGCGCAGACGCTGCTCGACCTGGTCGGCGCCGGCCATCTCGGCCGCAAGACCAAACAGGGCTTCTACACCTACTGACCGACATGTACACCGGACGACCACCGATCGAGCCGCCGCCCAACCGGTGGCGGTTGCCGGCGCCGGAGCTCGCCGACGAACACGGTCTGTGCGGGATCGGCGCCGACCTGGCCCCGGGAACGCTGTTGGCCGCATATCGCACGGGGATCTTCCCCATGCCGCTTCGCAAGAAGACGCTGGGATGGTGGTCGCCGGATCCGCGCGGCGTGCTTCCGCTCGACGGGTTGATCGTCTCCCGATCACTGCGGCGGAGCTGTCGACGGTACGACGTGCGCTTCGACAGCCGATTCCGCGAGGTGATGGAACGATGCGGCGATCCCGACCGACCGCATGGTTGGATCACGCCACAGTTCGTGGATGCCTACGAAGAGCTGCACCGGCTCGGCTGGGCCCACAGCGTCGAGTCGTACCTCGACGGCCGTCTCGTCGGCGGGCTGTACGGCGTGCGGATCGGCAGGCTCTTCGCTGGCGAGTCGATGTTCAGTGACGCGACCGATGCCTCGAAGGTCGCGTTGGTCAGCCTGGTCGACTGGCTCGTCGAATCGGCGGCGACGTTGCTCGATGTGCAGTGGACCACGCCGCATCTGGCGTCGGTCGGGGCGATCGACGTGCCGCGCGCCGCCTATCTGCAGCAGCTCGCGCACGCAGTGGCCGACCGTTGAGGGACGTCGGCCGGGTGCGTGCACCGGTGCATCGGTGCCGGTGGGTTGCCCCACCGGCACCGGCGCCCAATCGCTGTGCCGAGGTTCGCCGCCGTCCCTGACACCACCGATTGACTCCGCCCGCTCAGAAAGTTCCGCCGAACCTTTCGCACCGTGCGGATTTGATATCGGAACGCTCCGTGGTCGGCTTGAGCTTTTCTTGAGGAAATTTCTGCGGGCCGACCAAATCGCCGAACGACCGGCAACACTTTGTCGATGCCGCCCGCCGACCGACCCCAGCGCGACCAGCCCCAACGCGACCAACCATGGCTGATGCGGACGTACTCGGGGCACTCGACGGCGCGTGCCTCGAACGAGCTCTACCGGGCCAATCTGGCCAAGGGCCAGACCGGACTGTCGATCGCCTTCGACCTGCCCACCCAGACCGGGTACGACCCCGACGATGCGTTGGCCCACGGTGAGGTCGGCAAGGTCGGCGTTCCCGTTGCCCATCTCGGGCACATGCACACGTTGCTCGACGGGATCCCCCCGGCAGAGATGAACACGTCGATGACGATCAACGCAACGGCAGCGTGGATGCTGGCGCTGTACGTCGCCAACGCCGAGTCGCAGGGAGTCGCTGCAGGTGAGCTGCGCGGCACGACACAGAACGACATCGTCAAGGAGTACCTGTCGCGTGGCACCTACATCTTCCCGCCCGCACCGTCGCGCCGGCTGATCGTCGACATGGTCGCCTGGTGTGCTGCGAACGCGCCGAAGTGGAATCCGATCAACGTGTGCAGTTACCACCTGCAGGAGGCCGGGGCCACACCCGTGCAGGAGATCGCCTATGCGCTGGCGACTGCGATCGGTGTGCTCGATGCGGTGCGCGACTCCGGCCAGGTCGAGCCCGAGCAGTTCTCGCAGGTGTATGGGTCGATCTCGTTCTTCGTCAACGCGGGCATCCGCTTCGTCGAGGAGGTGTGCAAGTTGCGGGCCCTCACCGAGCTGTGGGATCGGATCGGCCTCGAGCGGTATGGCGTCACCGACGAGCGCGCCCGGCGCTTCCGCTACGGCGTGCAGGTCAACTCGCTCGGGCTCACCGAAGCGCAACCCGAGAACAACGTGCAACGCATCGTGCTGGAGATGCTGGCCGTCACGTTGTCGAAGCGGGCGCGGGCGCGATCCATCCAGTTGCCGGCGTGGAACGAGGCGCTCGGTCTGCCGCGCCCATGGGACCAGCAGTGGTCGTTGCGAATGCAACAGGTCTTGGCGTTCGAGAGCGACTTGCTGGAGTACGACGACATCTTCGACGGCTCGGTGGTCATCGAGGCCCGAACGACGGAGCTGCGCGATGCCGCATGGGCAGAGCTCGACGACGTGCTGGCGCTCGGTGGCGCATTCGACGCCATCGACGAGTTGAAAGGCCGGTTGGTGCGGTCGATGGTCGAGCGCACCCGGCGAATCGAGTCGGGCCAGCAGGAGGTCGTCGGCGTGAACGTGTTCGTCGAGACCGCCGAGTCGCCGCTGGCCACGCCCGGCAACATCTTGACGGTCGATCCCGCGTTGGAAGCCGAGACCATCGCCGATGTGCGCGCCTGGCGGGCCGCTCGCGATGGCGACGAGGTCGCCGCGGCGCTCGCTGCGTTGACGAGCGCGGCTGCCGACGGCACCAACATCATGGAACCGTCGATCGCCCTGGCCCGGGCCGGTGGCACGACCGGCGAGTGGTCCGGCGCCTTGCGCGGCGTGTTCGGCGAGTACCGAGCCCCGACCGGCGTGGCCGCTGCGGCCGGCCGACCCGGCGGCGGACTGGCCGAGGTGGCAGCTCGCGTGAAGTCGATGCCCGGTGGCCCGCCACGGCTGCTGGTGGCCAAGCCGGGCCTCGACGGCCACTCGAACGGCGCTGAACAGATCGCGGTTGCGGCGCGTGACGCTGGTATGGAGGTCGTGTACTCCGGCATCCGCCTCACCCCTGCGCAGATCGTCGCCTCGGCGCGGGACGAGGATCCCGACGTGATCGGGCTGTCGATCCTCAGCGGCTCGCATCTCGAACTGGTGCCGGCCATCGTCAGGTCGCTGCGTGCCGAAGGGGTCGACGCCCCCGTCATCGTCGGCGGGATCATCCCCGATGGCGACCGGGCCACCTTGCTGGCTGCAGGAGTCGCGGCGGTCTACACGCCCAAGAACTTCCAGTTGGCCGCGATCATGGCCGACATCGCCGACCTCGCCGCCGCCCACCGCGACCAGTGACTCAGCGGGTGGCGCGCACCGGGAGGTTGGCGTCGACCCAGTGCTCGAGCACCGGACCGGTCTCGAAGCTGGTGATCAGGGCGTAACGCGGGGCGGTACCGGGATGCACCACCACGTGCCACAGGCGCTGTGTGTCGACCACGAACCGGGCACCGCGGTGCAACGGCGCCCGCATCTCGGTGGCCGGGTCGGGCAGGCCGTCCGGCCCGTTGTCCATCAGCAGCATGTAGCTGTCGGGGTTGTCGGTGAGCTCGACCCACGAGCGCACCACCCAGCCCTCGTCGTCGGGATTGAAGCGGTTGTTGTCGTCACGATGGATCGAGCGCATGGCCTGCTCACGGTCCTGGGGCTCGAGCTTGATGATCCGCACCCGGCCGAAGTTGGCGCCGACGCCGTCGACGTAGTCGCGCAACGTCGGGGCGATGGCCGCGTTCGACGTCCACAGCGCGTCCTTGTCGGTCTTGCCCTTGTCCCAGAACCCACGGCAGTCGAGTTGTCCGTCGGCGGATGCCAGAGGGGCGAAGTTGGTGTCGCCACCGCTCTTCCAGTCGAGGTACTCGAGCGACAGCCACTCCTGCGGCGGGACGTCGAATTCGGCGTCGGTGAGGGCGACGAAGCCGGTTTCGGCGAGCGCCTGCATGCGGTGGTGTGGTGTGTGGAGCGGGATCTGCACGCTCCAGTGTTCCTGCGTGGGCCAGAAGCTCATGGCCCAAATCCTAGGTGGTGACGGGTGCCGTCACTGGTGTAGGCAGTGTGTTGTACACCACAACGCCGGTGGGGATCTGCAGTTCCTGACCGGCCTGGATGTCGTCGGGATTGGTGATGCCGTTCAGCGCCTGCAGGTCGGCGAGGCGGACCTGGAAGGCCTTGGCGATCTTGAAGAGGGTGTCGCCGCGTTGCACCGTGTAGTACTTCTGCACCGTCGTCGTGGTGATCAAGATGGTGGTGGTCGTCGAGACCGTCACGATCGGTGGCAGCGTTGCGCTCGATGCCCCGTCGTCGC
>JAYVOI010000089.1:0-13360 GCA_043758005.1 Ilumatobacteraceae bacterium | reverse complement strand
GTTGACGTTCGGGTGCTGGCCCAGGGCGCGGGCCGCGGCGGCCACGACGTAGTCGGTGAAGCCGATCGTCACACCCGCTTGCTTGCGCCGGGCCCGATGGGCCACCACTGCATCCATGTTGGCGTCCATCGCCAGCGTCAATTGCGCCATCTCACGCAGTGAGGCGTGCATTCGCTTGGCGATCGTGGCGCGCATGCCCGACATCCGGACGATGCGCGTTGGCGTCTGCGACGCAGGAGCCAGGTCGACCGTTGCCGGTTCCGCCGGAGCACCAGCAGGAGGAGCAAAGGTGACGGGGCCGGCCAGGCGCTGGCGCACGTATGCCGCGACCGTGTCGCGAGTGATCCGGTACTCGACCGGGTCATAGGGCACCACGGCGAGATCGATACCGAGCAGGTCGGCAAGATTTCTGGCGGCCACGCTGGCAACGATGTCCTCACGGCTGCTGAACGTCTGGAGTGACACAGCCGAGGCGCCGAGGCCCGCACTGAGGGCTGCGGCGACATCGTCAGTCACGACGCGACCGCCCGGCCCGGTGCCGGCGACGCGACCGATGTCGACACCGGCCTCGTTGGCGACCCGCTTGGCGTTCGGCGAGGCGAGGATTCGACCACCGGCGGTTCTGGCGGCCGTCGCCGCGGGGGCAGCAGCCGGCCGAGACACGGGCGCTTTGGGCGCGGCCGCCGCGGGCGCTGCGCTCGCCGTCGGCGCGGCCGGTGGAGGTGGGGTCTCACCCGGTGCGAGGAACACCGCGATCACTGCGCCACAGGCGTAGGCCTGCCCCGGTTGGCCGATGTGGTGCAGCCTGCCCTCGCCACTGCTCTCCACCTCGGTCTCCACCTTGTCGGTCTCGATGCGCACGACGGCGGTGCCCTCGGCAACCTCGGCTTCGTCGGGCACCAGCCACTCGACGATGGTCCCTTCCTCCATCGTCAGGCCGAGTTTCGGCATCTGGAATTCAACTGCCATGAGAATCCTCCGAAAAGTCGAAACAGCGATCGTGTGCGGCGTGGATCAACGCTTGCTCGACATCGATCACCAGTGGGCCGCCGTGGTCGACAGACATCGTGATGGTTGCGCCGGGTCCGACCCGACGGTTGCGCTCGCCGTCGAACGCCAGCATGCCGGGCCCCGACATGACGACCGTCTCACCCAAGGCAAGCGGTCGTACCTCGGCGACGTCGACCGTGGCGAACGAGCCGGGCATCAGCGGCATGCGCACCTGCCGGCCACCCGGACCGAACCGCACGTAGACGCCACCGGCCTCGTCGCGACCGACCGGGTGCATGCGCCCGGCGATGCTGGAGAGGCCCGTGCTGGCCGGCGTTGCCGACGCCGCCACGACATGACGGATCGCCGACGCATCGACGATGGCACGTGCACCGCTGAACGCGGCATCCACCACCGCAACCTCCACCAGGGCCATGTCGTCGATATGACCGACCATTGGGTCGGAGATGTGCACCGAGATCCGCTTGGCTCGTCGGGCGACATCGGCGCCAACGACGACACCGCGGGCGACAAACGCAGCAGCCGCGCCGGCCGACGATCCGTCGACCGCGTTCGGGAAGACGTTGTTGGTTCCCGTGGAGATCGCCACCATCGACACGTCGGGCCAGCCGATCGCAACATCGCGACAGGTGCCATCGCCGCCGAGGACCACCACCGCACCGCACTGCTCTTTCCACATGCGGGCCGCAGCGCGCACGGTGTCGAGGCGCGAGCCCGTCGGCTCCTCGTCGAGCAGTTCGATGGCAGCCGCCAACTCCAGCCCGGCGATGGCGCGAGCCGCCAACCCGCTGGCGTCGTTGCCCAGCACGATTCGCTTCGCGCCGCATTCGGCAGCAGCGATCACCACCCGCCGAACGATCCCGGCCTTGACCGTGTCGGGTGTGTGGCCCACCGCCGCGTGCAGGCGACGGATGTCTTTGCCCGCCCACGGGTTGACGATGACGCCAACGGTCGACACCGGTTCAGCGATTCAACAACGGCCTGGCGACCGCCTCACGGATGCTCGCGGCGATGCTCTTCGGATCCGGTACCCAGTGCTGCTCGAGCGCCGGGGAGAACGGCACGGGCGAGAACGGGCCGCCGACACGACCCACGGGTGCGTCGAGGTAATCGAAAGCCAGTTCCTGGATCTGCGCGGCGATCTCGCCACCGAGACCGCCGAAACGGACGGCCTCGTGAACGATCACCGCACGGTTCGTGCGTCGCACCGACTCCACCACCGTGTCCATGTCGAATGGCTGCAGCGTGCGAGGGTCGATGACCTCGCATTCGATCCCCTCGCCGGCGAGGATCTCTGCGGCGATCATGGTGTCGTTGGCCATCTTGCCCCAAGCGACCACGGTGACGTCGTTGCCCTCGCGCTTCACCTTGGCCTGACCCAACGGGATGACGTAGGCCTCCTCGGGGACCGGCCCGCTGACGCCCAGCAGCCGCTTGTGCTTGACCATGACCGTCGGATTGTCCTCACGGATGCACGCCGTCATCAAGCCCTTCATGTCATAGGCGTTCGACGGGTAGACCACCTTGAGGCCGGGGATGTGGCACAGGATCGCCTCGAGGCTCTGGCTGTGCTGTGCCCCGGCGGAGAGGCCGCCACCGCCCGCAGTGGTGATGGTCAGGGGCACGACCGCCCCGCCACCGAACATGTACTTCAACTTGGCCGCCTGGTTGACGATCTGGTCGAGGGCGACGCACATGAAGTCCATGAACATGAGGTCGACGATCGGTCGCAGCCCGCAGACCGCAGCGCCGAGTCCGAGTCCGATGATGGCCTGCTCGCTGATCGGAGTGTCGACGACACGGTCTTCACCGAACTGCTCCTGGAGCCCACCGAAGGTGTGGAAGACACCGCCGAAGGCGCCGACGTCCTCACCTGCCACGAACACGTCGGGGTTGGCCTCCATCTCTTGGCGCACCGCCTCGGTGAACGCAGCCGCGTAGCTCTTGGTTCGTTCCGCGCTCACCGCAGACCTCCGGTGTACACGTCGACGAGGATCTGCGACGGATCGGGCAACGGGCTCTCGTCGGCGAAGACAATGGCAGCCTCGATGTCGGCTCGCAGCTCTGCCCAGATCGACTCGACCTGTTCCGAGGTGGCGGTGCCGTTCTCGATCAACCGTTCCTCGAACGAGAAGATCGGGTCACGAGCCTTCCACGCGTCGACCTCGGCGTCGGGCCGGTACTTCAGGCCGAGGTTCTGGATGCCGTGGTGGTTGTAGAACCGGTACGTCTTGGCCTCGATCAACGACGGCCCCTCGCCGCGACGAGCGCGAGCCACCGAGTCGGTCGCGGCTTCATGGACGGCGACCACATCCATGCCGTCGACGATCACGCCGGGCATGCCATATCCCGCGGCACGGTCGACGATGTCGTGGATGGCCATCGTCTTGCTGCGCGGCGTGAACTCGCCGTACTCGTTGTTCTCGCATGCGAAGACGACGGGCAACTTGAGTGCGCAGGCCATGTTGGCCGCCTCGTGGAAGGCGCCGATGTTGGTGGCGCCGTCGCCGAAGAACGTGACCGCGACCTGGCCGCGCTTGCGGTACTTGTCGGCAAAGGCTGCGCCGACGGCGATCGGCGAGCCCGCCCCGACGATGCCGTTGGCCCCGAGCATGCCGAGGTCGAGATCGCAGATGTGCATCGAGCCACCCTTGCCCTTGTTGTAGCCGGTGGCCTTGCCCATCAGTTCGGCCATCATGCGGTTGAAATCGCCGCCCTTGGCGACGAGGTGACCGTGGCCACGATGAGTCGAGGTGATCTGGTCGTCGTCGTTCAGGGCCGCGCACACGCCGGCGGCAACCGCCTCCTCCCCGACATAGAGGTGCAAGAACCCGGGCAAGCGCGCCGACTCGGCCAGCTTGCCCGCGGCCTCTTCGAAGAGACGGATTCGAACCATGCGGCGATGCAGATCCATCTGCACGTCGTTGGAGAGGTGCATCAACGCCTCCTGTTGTTGGTGGTGGCCGGAGCCATCGTGGACCTCATGTAGTTTGGCCTCTGGCCCAGCGCAGTGACCTACGCAGCAGTTCGTAGAACACTGGTAGGTCCCACGAGCACCGATCGACCGTCGGCCAGTAGTCCTTGACCGGCACCATGTCGTAATGGCCGCGGCAATGGCCGAGGGTGTTGTACAACACTCCCCCCTCGCCGAGCGGGCGCAGGTACATCACGAGGTGCTGTGGGTCGGACGCCGTCCAGTCGCTCTCCTCGAACCCACTGGCCGTGCCCTGGTACGTCGTGTGCAGCAGTGGCACGAGCGCACCTCGATCGAGGTACTCGTTGAGGTACAACTCGTCGGTCGCCTCGAAGGGGTCGATTCCTGCCACCAGCCAATGCGACGGCTCGGTGATCTCGACGGTGTACGGCTCGATCGGTGGATGGGCGATGAACTGGCTGCCCAGCGTCTCGGCCCAGAGCCGGAACGGCCGAGGCGTCGCGATGGGTCGCTGCGATGCATCACCGAGCGCCGAGTTGGTGCCATGCAGGGCGAGCCACCGACCGCCGCCTTCGATCCAGTCGCGGATGATTCGTTGCGCCCGCTCCGACGGGCGAACGTCGCAGGTGTAGCTGATCAGGATCTCCGCCGCGGCGATGGCGTCGGCGTCTTCGTAGTCGGGCTGCACACGAACGCGGAACTCCTCGTGCTCGGCGAGCAGACCCAGCAGTTCGCGGCGAGCGAAATCGAAGTCGTGGTACTTCCCACCAGTCACGAGCACGACATCGATCCGCCGTCCCGGGACGGCGACGTCGCTCAGAAGTTGACTCGCTTCAAGAAGCCACCGTCGACAGTGAGGTTGACACCGTTGATGTGCCGAGCACGTTGCGAGGCGAGGAAGACCACTGCGTCGGCGACATCCGCTGCCGAGCCCAGTTCCCCGCCGGGATGGGCCTTGGCCGAGGCCTCGAAGAACTCAGGCTTGCCCTGCTTGACGCGATCCCAGTCGCCGCCCTCGATGAAGATCGGCCCGGGCGACACGACGTTACATCGAACCCCTTTTGCACCGAGCACCTGCGCCTGACCGAGCGTCCAGTTGGTCACGGCGGCCTTGAATGCGCTGTAGCTGTTGGACCCGCTGGCGAAGTGCTCGACGGTGGCCGTCGTGCCGATGCTGATGACCGAGCCGCCGCCATCGATCAACGCTACCGAGGCCGCGTCGACGCCGTGGACGAGGGCCATGATGTCGATGTCGAAGTTGTTCTTCCATGCCTCGAACGTCTTGGCCGGCTTGCCCGACGTGTTGTGCACGTAGATGTCGAGGCCACCGAGGGCTTGGATCGCCGCGGCGATGAAGCCACGCAACGACTCGCTGTCGGCGGCATCTGCGGTAGCACCGAACACCGTGCCCCCGCCGGCGCTGAGCTCGGCAACGGCCTTGTCGACCTCCTCCGCGTTGCGGGCACACAGCGCGACCGAAGCGCCTTCGGCCAGCAAGAGCTCGACGATGGCCCTTCCGATACCCTTGGTCGCCCCCGTGACAAGTGCTTTCTTTCCGGCAAGTCCGAGGTCCACGGCACAGCTCCTTTGATGTCCAAGTAATTCGCAGCATAGTGTTGCACCGCGGCCCCGCCGCCAGAAAACCCGATGCGCCGCACGCCCGCCCGTCGTCGCCCAGTCTCGAAGAGGATCCATCGTGGAAGACGTCGCTTCATATCGTGCGAGGGCCGAACGCTGGCTCGAGGCTCGGGCTCCACGCCGGGCCGTCGTCGAAGAAGTCGACAAGGCATGGGGGCACGGCGAGTTCTCCGTCACCGTGTTCCACGACACGCCGGTCGGCGAAGAGCGGGCGTTCCTGGCGCAGTACCAGACGTGGAACCGCGAGCGGACGGCTGCTGGCTTCGGAGGGATCACAGTCGCACCGGAGTACGGCGGCCTCGGTCTGACCAAGGCCCACGAGCTCGCCTACGCGGAGGTCGAATCACAGTACGACGTACCGCGGGATCATGAGGTGGTGACGGTCACCTCGAAGCTGATCGCGCCGACGATCGTGAAGTTCGGGACCGACGAGCAGCGGCATCGGTGGGTCGCCAGGTTCTCCCACTGTGACGAGTTCTGCTGCCAACTGTTCTCCGAGCCTGGCGCCGGCAGCGACCTCGCCGGCCTGTCGACCAAGGCGGTGCGCGATGGCGACGAATGGGCGATCGACGGGCAGAAGGTGTGGACGTCGACGGCCAACCTGTCGCCGTGGGGCTTCGCGATCTGTCGCACGGACCCCGACGTGCCGAAGCATGCCGGCCTCACCGCGTTCATCGTGCCGCTCGACGCGCTGGGCCTCGAGGTCCGGCCGATCCGCCAGATGACCGGCGGCGCATCGTTCAACGAGGTGTTCCTCACCGGGGTGCGGGTCGGCGACGACATGCGCATCGGCGAGGTGGGCGACGGTTGGAAGGTGGCGTTGACGATCCTCGGGTTCGAGCGCGAGAGCAGCGGGCACGGGCGGCGCGGTGGGGAGTTCAGCGACCTGTTGGTGCTGGCTCGCCATGCGGGCCGTTCGGATGATCCGGTGATCCGCCAGCTGCTCGCCCGCGTCTACTGCGCCGAGAAGTCCCGCGACTGGGGCATCGCCCGCGCCTCGGCGATGACCAACCGCACCGGCACAACCGGGCCGGAAGGGTCGATCAGCAAGCTGATGTGGACCGAGACGCTGCGCCTGATCAGCGAGGTCGCCGGCCAATTGCTGGGCGCCTCGATGACCGCCGACACGGGCGAGTGGGGCACGTACGGGTGGAACGAGCACCTGCTCGGATCACCGGGCTACCGGATCGCCGGCGGCAGCGACGAGATCCAGCGCAACATCATCGGCGAGCGGGTGCTCGGCCTCCCCGGCGAGCCGCGCGTCGATCGCGACATCCCCTTCAGTCAGCTCAACAAGCGACCCGCCTGAGCCGGTACGCCTTCGAAGTCAGCGGGCCAGCACCGTGCAGGTGCTCAACCCCGGGGCGCCGTACACCTGGGTGAAGGCGGTCCGGGGATCGTTGGGGACCTGACGACCATCGGCCCGGTTCTGCAACTGCAGCACGCATTCGATCACCTGACGGAGCCCACTGGCGCCGATCGGTTCACCGTTGGCGATGCACCCGCCGTCGGTGTTGACCGGCAGCCTGCCCTCGATCTCCAGTGCGCCGCTCATGATCAGCTCACCCTGTTCACCGTGCTCGCACAGGCCACATTCGGCAAGATGCATCAACTCGGCACCCGCTTCGGTGTCTTGGATCTGGGCGACGTCGATGTCGGCCGGACCCACACCCGCGGTCTCGAATGCTGCGGCAGCCGCGTAGACCGTGGCGCCGGGTGTGATCTCCGCAGCCAGCGACGGGCTGAACACTTCGAACGTTCCGTACTTGCGTGTTCGGAACTCGACGGCGCGCAGCCACACCGGGTCGGCGCGCAGCTCCCTGGCTTTGTCGGGTGATGCCAGCACGACGGCCGCCGCGCCCTCACTGGGGCTGCAGAACATGTACTTCGTCAGCGGGTCGTTGACCATCTCGGCGTCGGCGATCGCGTCGGCGCTCAGCGCGTTGCGCCGCCATGCGTTGGGATTCCGGGCGCCGTTGCGCAGTGCCTTGGCCGACAGTTCGGCGAGCAGCCGCGGGTCGAGATCATGATCGGCGAGGTAGCGCTGGATCTTCATCCCGAAGAACTGGGTGGTGACCATCATCCCGTCTTCGCCGTACCACTCGCCGATGCCGTACTCCGCCGGGTTCGTGGCGAACGCCCCACGGTCGTGCTTGTCGAACCCGACCGCCAGCGCCAGGTCGGCCATGCCCGCCTCGATGGCGTTCGCTGCCGCGAGCAGCGACGAGCCGCCAGTCGCGCAGCCGTTGTACACGCTCATGAACGGCGTACCGGTGAGCCCGAGCTCTTTCACCAGTGCGTCGGCGTGACCGCCGTCCTTGCTGCCACCGGCAGCGAAGTCGATGTCGGCCCACTCGACGTTGGCATCGCCGAGCGCGCCGCGGGCGGCGATCAGCGCCATCTCCCGTGCGGAGATGTCGAACCGACCGAACGGGTGAAGACCGACTCCAACGATTGCGACATCCATCACTGCATCTCCTTGGTCGGCTCGAACCAGAAACTCAACGGGGTCACGCTCTCGTCGATGACGACGCGGACCGCATCACCGATCTTCCACGAGTCGATCGGCTTGCCGCGCAGGCGTGACTCGACCTTGACCGGGCCGAGGTCGACGTAGGCGAGGGCGAACGGTGCGTATGGCGACTCGGCCAGATACGGCGCCTTCGGTGGAAACCGCTGCACCGTCCATGTCCAGACCGACCCGGTTTGCGGCAACGCAACTTCGCTGACCGCGTTGCTGCCGCACCGGGGACACCCCGATTGCGACGGAAACGTCTGGGTTCCGCAGTCGCTGCAGGCGCTGCCGACCAGGTGCGGCTCGTCGCCGGCGGTGTTGATCAGCTGACGGCGTTGGTCCGTCGTGTCGATGACTTCGGACACCGATGTCTCCTCATTGCAGGGGATCGCGACGGCGTGATGGCGTCGCGTCGTAGTCGATGTTACGTTCCGGACGCGCGAACGTTCCTAACTCGGCATTGAAACTCTGGAGAAGCAGATGGACCTCGGACTCGCAGGAAAGAATGCACTCGTCACGGGCGCGTCGCGTGGCATCGGCCGATTCATCGTCGAGCGATTGCTGGCCGAAGGGATGCAGGTTGCCTTCTGCGCACGCAATCCTGACGGCGTGGCCGAGGCGGCCGAGGCGCTCGGCAACGGCGTGATCGGCACCGCCGTCGACGTCGAAGATCCCGCCGCAGTCACCGCGTGGGTCGACGACTCGGCGGCTCGGCTGGGCAGCCTCGACGTCGTCGTGACGACCACCAGCGCCAAGGGTGGCATCCCCCCGAGCATCGAAGGTTGGCGGCGCAGCTTCGAGGTCGACGTCCTCGGCACCGTCGCGGTGATCGACGCCGCGCTCCCCCACCTCCGCGCTGCCGGTGCCGGCAGCATCGTGCAACTCGGCACCAGCGCGTCGATCGAGTACCACCACTTCCCCGGAGGCGGCTACAGCTACGGGGCGATGAAGGCCAGCCTGATCAACTACATCTCCCACCTGGCCAAAGAGACCTACGCCGAGGGCATTCGGGCCAACGTCGTCTCGCCCGGCCCGGTGTACATCGATGGCGGATCGTGGGAGCGGATCAAGGACCGCATGCCCGACTACTACACCCAGCACGTCGATCAGCATCCCGCGGGGCGCCTCGGTCGGCCCGACGAGATCGCCAACGTCGTCGCCTTCCTGGCCAGCCCGATGTCGTCGTGGGTCAACGGCCAGAACATCGTCGTCGACGGCGGCTTCACCCAACGCGTCGCCTACTGACGACGAACCTGGTCGCGGCATCGGCCATAGGGGAAACCGCCTGGATTCGTTGCGTCGTGTCACACAAACATCTCACACCGCTGTCGAACTCAGACGATGTTGAGGGCGTCGAGGAAGGTCTCGGCGACGGCGGCGTCGCCGTCCACGGTGCACGCGTCGCGCCACGCGGTCCGTTTGGTGCCCCAGAGCACGAAGTCGTGCGCACTCGAGGTGACGGTGACATCGGCGGCGGTGTCGTCGGCTGTCACCACGATCGCATCGCCCGCTCGGGCGATCCTCCACGAGCCACCGCCGGTTCCGGTCAGCACGAGACGAATCGAACCGGTCACATGCTGCTCCAGCCCGGGCTGCATCTGCGGGAGCCCGGTCAGCATCCACCCGACGGCCGGGGCAACGAGATCATCATCCGGGGCGGGCAACGTACGCACGATCGGGCCGGTGGGTTGCAGGAGGTCGATGCGCAAGTGGCAGTAGTGGTCGAAGGCGAACGCATCGGCGAGTTGGTTCATCGGATAGTGGCCGAGGTCGGCGAGCGGGATCACGGTCGAAGAGAGCGGCTCCTCCTGCAATGCGGTCAACACCCCGACCGCACCGTCGCAGAAGCTCAGGTACTCGTCACGGACATCGGCGTTCGACCAGTCCTTGCGTGGCTCGACGAGCAAGTCCATCAACCGCTCGGCAGGAAGGTCGACGGGCTCCGGCGGCGGGGGCGACGGCTCGACGACTTCCTTGAAGTTCGAGCTCATGTGCGCCACGAGGTCCTTCACGGTCCAGCCCTGGCATCCGCTGGGCATCGACCATTCATCGTCGGTCAAGCTGGCGACCACCTGCTTGACTTCGTCCACGCTGCGTGCAGCGGAGGCCAAACCTGCTCGAGACATTCGTTGCTCCTGACTAGGCGCGCTCGGCGGCGCGTTCGGCCGCCAGCGTCATGATGTGCTTGTTGCCCTGACTCCACAGAACCTTCAGCGTCTTGCCGGAGATGAGCCAACCCGACCCGGTGCGAACCAACCGATCCGAGTAGATGCCACCGATGGTGAACATCGAGTCGCCGAAGTTGTTGACCAGGTAGTGATCGGCGCGCACATATGCGTGACACGTCGCTGTGTCTCCTTCGATCTCGAACCGAAGGTTGCTCAGCGAGTGCTGTGTGGCATCGAAACCCGGAAACAGTCGAGTGCCGCGAGCGACCCACGCATCCGCGGCCATCGGGCCATATGACTCGAGGCGCCACGAGCGGTAGTCGACATCGATGTGTTCGGTGAACACCGAGCGGTACAGGATCCAATCGCGTGTGTCGATTCCCGCAGCGAAGCGCGCCATCGTCTCGGCGATGTTCAAGCGATCCTCGACCGATACCCCCATGGACGTCGAATGTACTGTGATCGGCGTCATGGAACCTTGTCGAGTGCTGGCCGTCACCGGAGGGCACAGCTTCGAACTCGACGCGTTCCGCACGATGTTCACCGACATCTGCGAGCCGCGAGGCTGGGCCTGGGCCCACGCCGTGCAGCCCTCTGCGCAGCACTGGTTCGACGGCCAACGGTCCGGTCAGTGGGATGCAATCGTCTGTCACGACATCCCGGGACTGCATCTGAAGCGGGGCGAACCGCCGCGACCGGTCGGCCCGACCGACGAGCAGAAGCGAGCCATCACGTCGCTGCTCGACAGTGGACAAGGCCTGGTGATCACTCACCACGCACTCGCCGGGTGGCCGGCGTGGGACGGGTGGGCGACGGCGATCGGGGGCCGTTTCAACTACGCCCCCGGGCCGCTCTACGGAGACGACTGGCCATCGTCGGGCACGCGCATCGACACCTACACGGCCAACGTCGTCGACCCGGCCCACCCGGTCTGCGAGGGGGTCGGCGACTTCACGTTCACCGACGAGTTGTACTGCTGCCCGATCTTCGAGGACCGGGTGGTACCGCTGATGCGGTCGGATGCTGACTTCGATCCAGGCCGGTTCATCTCGACGTACGAGCACGTGATCGTGGGCGAGGAGGATGCGCCGAAGTCGGTCGGTCATCCGCAACCGAGCAACCTCATTGCCTGGGCCACGGTCGGCGGACGCAGCCCGATCGTGTACATCCAGCCGGGCGACACCGCAGCCACGTTCGCGCTCCCGGCGTACCGCCGTCTGCTCGCCAACGCCATCGCATGGGTCGCCTCGCCGACAGCCAAGGAGTGGGCTGGATCGAACCCGGTGCCCATCGTCTAGAATTAGTTGAACGTCAAAAGAACTGAGGAGACTCGCCATGACTGCGACACCGCTCACCGATGTCGCCCAGCGGTTGCTCGCCAACGTCGACAGCGACCACGGCGACTACGGCGAATCGATGCTGAACGTTCCCGTGGCGCGCTACCGCGACGAGGAACGATTCCAGGCCGAGGTCGAGCAGATCTTCCGCCGCAGCCCGCTGCTGGTCGCACTGTCGTGCGACGTCCCGAGTCCGGGCGACTACACCACGCTCGTGATCGCGCAACGCCCCATCATCGTTGTGCGCGGCGACGATGGCGTGGCTCGCACCTTCCTCAACGTCTGCCGGCACCGTGGTGCGGCGGTTGCCGACGGCTGCTTCGGGCACACCCGACGGTTCACCTGCCCGTACCACTTCTGGGTGTACGACACGAAGGGTGCACTGGTCGGCAACACCGATCGCGGCGCGTTCGAGGGCATCGACGTGACCGGATTGATGGAGTTGCCCACGGCGGAGCGCAGCGGTGCCGTCTTCGCGGTGTTGACGCCAGGCCTGACGTTCGACGTCGATGAGTGGCTCGGTGACATGGCCTCGTCACTCGCCTACCTGCAACTGGAGAAGTTGCATCGCCACGACGTGGAGACCGTGCTCGACAGTGGCAACTGGAAGGCGACCGCCGACGGGTACGTCGACGGGTATCACCTCGGATATCTGCACCGCAACACCATCGGCACCAAGTCGATCACGAACCGCAACACCTACGACCTGTACGGGCCTCACGTGCGCCTCGGATTCGCCAACAAGCCGCTGCCGACGATGCGCGAACAACCCATCGAGGAGTGGCAGCTCAACCTGGCGATGAGCCTCGTGCACTACGTCTTCCCCAACGTCTCCATCTCCGGCCAGCCGAACACGAGCCTGATGGTCAGTCGCATCCTGCCCGGCACAACTGCGAGCACGTCGGTCGTCACGCAGTACCAGTACTTCCGCGAGCCACTGGTGACCGAGGAGATGATGGCCGAAGCCGAGCGCAAGCGAGTGACGTACGCGGCAGTGACCGCCGACGAGGACTTCAGCACCGTGATGAAGATCACGGCCGCACTGCCGGCGATCGCCGACGACCACTTCCGGTTCGGCCGCAACGAGCGTGGCAACCAGAACATCCATCGTTGGATCGACGCTCTCGTCGAGGGCACAGCGCCGCCGACCTGATTGCGGCGCGACGCATCCCTGCACCTACGACGACCGGCTCACCACGGCACGGTTCCCCGCGTGCCACGACTCGGCCATCGTGCGATGGGTGATCCTCCACCCGTCCTCGGTGCGAGCCAGACGGTCCTCGTAGGTGCCACCGACAACGTATGTCTCGCCGCCCTCTGTGCCTACTTTGAGATGTTGGCTCTGCAACTGACAGCGGCAGGTCGCGGTATCACCGTCGATGCAAACCTGGTGGTTGCCGATCAGGTGCTGGGTGACATCGAGCCGAGTCAACGCACCGGATATCCGAGCGATGATCGCCTCGACGCCGTCGCAGGCGACACCGTGCAGCATGGCCGTCGCAGCGGGTGTGAACACGTTGTGCAGTTCGTCGAACTGCTTCGTGTCGAGCGCCCACGTGTACGCGATGGTGAGATCGATGATGGCCTTCTCGTCAGCGTTCATCCAGCCAGTGTTGACCACCGGAAACGAACAGCACAAGCGGAACTACGGTGCCGGGGATGACCACCACTGCCAACCAGATCGAGATCGCCCGCAGCGTCTTCGCCGGCTGGAGCTCCGGCGACCCCGATGCGCCCGAGCGGTACTTCACCCCCG
>JAYVOI010000088.1:0-5792 GCA_043758005.1 Ilumatobacteraceae bacterium | reverse complement strand
TCCGGCGGTAGTCGCTGCACAGAACTCCCTTGCCTCGACGGCCGCCATCGGGCGTATCCTTGGCGACGTGAGAACACCGACTCGAACCCGTCGAATGCGCACCGGCTTCTAAACCAGCCGTCGTTTCGCCATTCTTCGAAAGGATCCAGTCGTGAGCAACTACTTCCTCACCACCCCCATCTACTACGTCACCGCCAAACCGCACCTCGGCCACGCCTACACCACCATCGTCGGCGACGCACTGGCTCGCTGGCACCGCCTCCTCGGCGACAACGTGCACTTCCTCACCGGCACGGACGAGCACGGCCAGAAGGTGCAGCAGGCTGCCGAGGCCGCCGGGCAATCGCCGCAGGCGTTCACCGACTCGATCGCTCCGCTCTATCAGCAGGCGTGGCAGCAGTTGAACATCTCCAACGACGACTTCATCCGCACCACCGAGCAACGCCACAAGATCGGCGTCGCCGAACTGCTGCAACGCTGCTACGACGCCGGCGACATCGAGCTCGACGTCTACAAGGGCAAGTACTGCATCGCCTGTGAGGAGTACTACACCGACGATGAGCTCGACCCGGGCGACCTGTGCCGGATCCACCATCTCCCGGTCGAGCAGGTCGAGGAGGAGAACTACTTCTTCCGGCTCAGCCGCTTCCAGGACCGCCTGCTGGAGTGGTACGCCGCGCACCCCGGGGCGATCGTGCCCGAGTTCCGCGGCAATGAGGCACTCGGGCTGATCCGTGGAGGCCTGCGCGACTTCTCGGTCAGCCGCACCAGCCTCACCTGGGGAATCCCCCTGCCGTGGGATGCCAAGCACGTCGCCTACGTGTGGTTCGACGCGCTGGCGAACTACCTCACCGCCGTCGGGTACGGCACCGACACCGAACGGTTCGCGAGCTGGTGGCCGGCGCATCACTTGATCGGCAAGGACATCATCCGCCACCACTGCGTCTACTGGCCGGCGATGCTGATCAGCGCGGGGATCGAGCCGCCCGCCGGGTGGGCTGTCGGCGGCTGGCTGCTGGTGGGCGGCGAGAAGATGAGCAAGACCACCGGCAACGTGGTCAACCCGCTCGACCTCGTTGCCGACATCGGCGTCGACGGGTTCCGCTACTACATCCTCGCCGAGACCCCGTACGGCAACGACGGCGACTTCACCTATGAAGGCCTGATCGGCCGGTACAACTCGGATCTCGCCAACAACCTCGGCAACCTGCTTGCCCGCGTCGCCACCGTCGTCACCAAGAAGTGCGGCGGCATCGGCCCGGCCCCCCGGGCCGACTCGCCCTTGGCCGCAGCTGCTGCCTCCGCGTACGCGGCGACTGCTGCAGGGTGGGCAGAGTACGCACCGAGCCGCGCCCTCGACGCGACGTGGAGCCTGATCCGAGCCACCAACGCCCATCTCGAGACCAACGAACCATGGAAGGCCGAACCGGGCCCGGAGGTCGACGCGGTGATGGGCGACGCCCTGGAGGCTCTGCGGATCGTCGCCGTGCTCGCCTCGCCGGCGATCCCCGAGACGTGCCAAACGGTGTGGGAGCGGCTGGGCCTCACCGGTCGCGTCGACGATGAGCGCCTGCCGGTTGCAGCCGAGTGGGGCCGATACCCCGGTGGGCTTGCCGTGACCAAGGGCGAGTCGCTGTTCCCGCGCAGGGCCGCGTGACCCGACGGTGGCCTACACCGACAGCCACTGCCACTTGTTCGACACGCGGGGCGTGCCGGTCGACGACGTGATTGCCGCGGCACACGCCGCCGGGGTCACCACCATGATCAATGTCGGTTGCGATGCGGCGACGATCCAACAGGCCATTGCCGTTGCCGCATCGCACGACGACATCTTCGCGACCGCGGGCCTCCACCCGCACGAGGCGAAACACGGCGTCGACACGATCCTGCAGTACCTCGACGACCCTCATGTGATCGCCATCGGCGAATGCGGCCTCGACTACTTCTACGACCACTCGCCGCACGACGCGCAGCGCGAGGCGTTCGCCGCACAGATCCAACTGGCGCACGAGCGGGCGCTGCCACTGGTGATCCACACGCGGGATGCATGGGCGGAGACGTTCGACATCCTGGATGCAGAGGGAGCGCCCGAGCAGACCATCTTCCACTGCTTCACCGGCGGGCCCGACGAGGCTCGGGAGTGCCTCGAGCGCGGCGCCTACCTGTCGTTCAGTGGCATCGTCACGTTCAAGACGGCGACGGATCTGCACGATGCAGCCCGGTTGTGCCCGATCGATCGAATGCTTGCCGAGACCGACAGTCCGTACCTCGCTCCCGTCCCGCACCGTGGCCGGCCGAACCAACCCGCCTTCGTCACGCACGTCGTGCAGGCACTCGCCGACCTGCGAGGTGCGCCCCTCGACGACGTGCGCGCCGCTACGGTGGCGAACACATGCCTTGCGTTCCCGGGTATTCGTCCGTAGCCTTTTCCCCGTCCCACGGACGGGAATCCCCACAATGAACTCTTACGACCGCCGTCGCCTCGCACTCGCCTCCATCTTCACGGTGGCAGCGCTCCCGGCGTTGTGGGTCATCAATCGCAACGATGCGGGTTCGGCGGCGCCGGCCTTGGGCGCAGCGGGGGTTCCTCAGGTGGGCGCCAACCAGGCCCCGTCGACTTCGGCGTACGCGCCGGACCCGCCGATCTTCCTCAACGGTCCGCCTTCGGGCGCCGACCCCGCCGTGGTCGACATCATCATCCCGCCAGGCCCCACCGCCACCGAGGCCAAGGGAAGGGCCAGCTTCCGCCGCTATGCAGACCCCAGCAAGCACCCGTGCACGACGGCGCTGGCGCCGTGGGGGTCGGTGCTGACCGTCACCAACACCGACAACGGGCAGACCACGACATGCACCAACAGCATCAGCACCCCGCTGCCTGCGGGCGTCGACATCGTCTTGCACACCGACCTGTTCACGGTGATCAGCGATCTCGCCGACGCACCCGTGCCGGTCCGTATCAGCTGGTAGGCGTGCACTCGCGCCACGACATCGCGACGCTGCTCAGCGAACACGGCCTGGCCCCACGGCGTGACCTCGGGCAGAACTTCGTCGTCGATGCCAACATCGTCCGCAAGATCGCCCGCCTGGCCGACGTCGGCCCGCAGGACCACGTCGTCGAGATCGGCGCAGGCCTCGGCTCGCTGACGATGGCACTGGCCGAGACCGGAGCAACCATCACCGCGATCGAAGTCGACCATGGCATTGCCGGTGTGCTGCGGACCGTCGTCGCAGACCTGGCCAACGTGACGGTCGTCGAGGCCGATGCCCTGCGGCTCGACTGGACGTCGGTCCTGGCCGATGCCCCGCGGTGGGTGTTGGTGGCCAACCTGCCGTACAACGTGGCCACGCCACTGGTGTGCGACCTGCTCGACCTCGTGCCCGCGGTGGAGCGGATGCTCGTGATGGTGCAGCGGGAGGTCGCCGATCGGCTGTGTGCCTCTGCGGGCTCCGACGCGTACGGCGCCGTCAGCGTGAAGGTGGCCTACTGGGCGACCGCACGCATCGCCGGCACCGTCCCGGCCAGCGTGTTCCTGCCCCGCCCCAAGGTCGAGTCGGCCCTGGCCGACATTCGCCGCCGGCCCACACCTGCCGTCGCCGTGGATCCCGAGCCGTTGTTCACCTTGGTGCGCACCGCGTTCGGTCAACGGCGCAAGATGTTGCGGCGTTCACTCGCCGACGTGGTCGCGCCCGAGGTGTTCGACGTGGCCGGCATCGACGCGCAGCGGCGACCGGAGGAACTCGACGTGATCGAGTGGGGCGCGCTGACCACCGCCTGGCTGACGGCACGATGAGCGATCCGACGAGCAGCGTCGTCGTGAAGGCCCCGGCCAAGCTGACGTTGAGCTTGCGCATCACCGGCGTGCGCGACGACGGGTACCACCTCATCGATGCGGAGATGGTCACGCTCGGCTGGCAGGACACGTTGACCATCGACCCGGCGTCGACCGGGTTGACGGCCGATGGGCCGTATGCGAAGGGCCTGCCGCTCGATGATTCGAACCTCGTTGCCAAGGCGCTGCGCCATGTCGGGCGCACTGCTTCGGTGCACATCACCAAGTCGCTGCCGTACGGCGGCGGCCTGGGCGGGGGGTCTGCCGATGCCGCAGCCGTCCTTCGTTGGGCCGGATACAGCGATGTGGTCGCAGCTGCAGGCCTCGGCGCCGACGTGGCGTTCTGTCTGGTGGGCGGCCACGCCCGGGTACGTGGCATCGGCGAAATGGTCGAGCCGCTGCCGTTCCAGCCGCTCGACATCACGCTGGTCGTTCCTCCACTGAAGGTCAGTTCGCCGTTCGTCTATCGGGCGTGGGACCAGCTCGGGGGGCCGCGCAGCGACGGAGAGAACGATCTCGAGCCTGCGGCGGTCTCAGCGTTCACGGCGCTGGCCCGCTGGCGCGACCGGATCCGCGAAGCATCCGGATCGAGCCCGACCCTGGCGGGCAGCGGGGCGACGTGGTTCCTGCGTGGTCATCACGATCTTGCCGCAGCGCTCCCTGAGGCGGTCGTGGTGATGACTGCGAGCTGCCCCTAGACGCGCAACGGCCGCCCGCGGTGCTGCGGGCGGCCGGCAATCAGATCTCAGCTGGTCACTTACCGCGTTGGCGCTGGTGACGAGTACGGCGAAGCATCTTCTTGTGCTTCTTCTTGCGCATTCTCTTGCGGCGTTTTTTGATCAGCGAACCCATAGCTCGTGAGACACTACCGGCCAGCGACCTGGTACCCAACGCCAGGTGCCAGCCAGTTCGACCATTGCGCGGTGTCAGCGTGACGGCCGAAGGCAATCTCAACCTCAAGTGGCAATCGATGCAGGGCACCGGCAGCATCACGCTGTCAGGTGGCGTGTTCCTCAAGCTCGACATCTTGCAACTGCTGCCGCACTAACGCTCGCCGATTGCCGATCTCATGGCCCATTGGTCGCGGGTGACCAGCCAGCGACAGTCGATGCCGACCTCACCCGGTGACGTCACCGAATCGGGCGTCTCGCCGGCGAACGTGTAACCCAGCCGGCGAGGCACCCCGCTACTGGCGACATTGGCCTTGTCGTGATGGATCTCGGCTCGCTCGACATCCGCGACCGTGAAGGCGGCCGTGGTGAGCACCTCGGCGATCTCTGTGGCGTATCCCTTGCCGATGTGGTCGACGTGCACCCAGTAGCCGATCTCGAGCACTCCCGGGCCGCGACGCCGGTGCAGCCCGGTCGAGCCGACGACCTCGCCCACCAGGAACGCCCCGATCACCATGTCGCCGCCCGCCTCCCAATCGGCTCGCCACGTGTCGATGAGCGCCAGTCGATCCTCGGGGCTCTGGGGCTCGGCCTGGATCCACGGCATCCATGGGCGAAGGTGATCGATGTTGTGCAGGATCGCCGCGGACAGGTCGGGGCCATCGTCGGGCAGCCAACGCCGCAGCGTCAGCCGAGGTGCGGGGATGCAATCAGGCAGTCGAGCCACCGCCACAGTCTTGCCAGTTCGGAGCGGTCACTCGATCCCTGTCGCTCCTAGGTCGCTGAGCGACCTGTCGCTGAGCGACCTCCCGGCGACAAAGTTGCGGGCGAGGACGCCAGGGCGTCGACGACCGGGGCGAACGCTTCGGCACTGCGGACGACGACATGACTGATCCCGATGTCGGACCTCAGCCGGTCGGATTCTCCGTGGTCTGCCCGGGCTTCGTCACCGAGACCGGAACGTACGCGCGATGGGAGGACAGGGGCGCGAAGGCCCCGAGGATGGTCGGTCGCTCGACGCCCGACAAGGTGGCGCAGGTCGTGGTCCGGTGCATCCACAAGAACCGCGGTG
>JAYVOI010000087.1:0-5797 GCA_043758005.1 Ilumatobacteraceae bacterium | reverse complement strand
GTAGACACCGTCGTTGTCGGTCTCGACGCGGTCGATCGTGCCGTCGGGGATTGCCGCCTGAGCAGCTGCGGTCACCTGCGCGGCCACGTCGCCTTCGAGGGCAGTCTCCGGAGCCGCCGGCGCAGCCGGTGCGGCCGGGGTGTCGGTCGTTGCCGCCGTGCCCGAGTCGTCGACGGCCACTGCGGTCGTCGCGCTCGTTGCCGCCGACGAGATGCCGGGTGCACCGAGCACCGAGCCGGCGAGTGCCCCGCCGCCGAGGGCCAGTCCGAAGACCATTGCTCCAACTTTCATCTTCTTACCAATCATCACAAGTCCTTTCGAGGGGTTGAGGGGTGATGTGAGTGCACGATGACAGCCGATCCTGGGAGGACTTTCTGAGCCCCCAGGGATGTTCCGCAGAGTCGAATTTGCCGTCGGGCGCCGAGACGCCACAATGGGCCCGGCCGCCGGCGAGACTCGGGAGGGAGGCAAGTCTCGGGGGCCAGGCCCCTTGTTCGGGCCGGGAAAGCAGTGAGTTCTTCGGGTCGTCAGCTGTCTTTGGTGGTCGTGTTGGCAATCGTCGTCGGGGTCGCGGCCTGCACGGTGGTTGCCGTCGTGCTGGCGGTGGCGGCGGCTGTTGTACTCGCCGTCGTCGCCGTCTTGGCGCTGGTGGCCGCAGCCGAGACCAGGTTGGAGGAGACCGCGTTGGTCGCGTTGGTCGCCGTGGCGCTGCTCGAGGCGCCGGCGGCCATGCCCCCGGCGATCACTGCGGCAGCGGCGAAGCCGGCGACCCCGGTGATGCGGCGGGCCCGACGTGCCGGGTGCGGGCGACCCTTGCAGGCCGGTCGATTAGCCAGCTGGGCCAAGCGGGCCGACTGGTCTGTGTTGGCGGGTTCTGGGTTGGCGGGTTCTGGGTTGGCGGATTCCGTGATCATCGACGTGTTCCTCTCGGGCGTTCCCTCGCTCATCGAGGTGATGCGCTCATCTTCGAGCACTTCCCTGGGAGGATCCTGAGAGGACCCTCCGTTGTTGCGCCGACTTCGAATCCGGCGAGGTCAGCAGATCGTGACGATCCGCCTTGTTCAGCCGCACCAACGTCAACCCGGTGATCACCGCGCTGACGACGATCACACTCCACCGCAGCAGGAACGTCGAGCGATCGGTGCCCGCCGACAGCGCATGCACGGTGGTCAACAGGAACAGCGGGAAGCTGAGGTAGTGGGTCAGGCGCCAGGCGCGCTTGGAGATCTTCTTGCGGGCCAGCGATGTCAGTTCCACGGCCACCAGCAGGCAGAGCCCAACCACACCCCCGCGCAACAGCAACGGGGTGCCAGGCGCTGGCGAAGGGGACCAATACTTCGGTCAGGCCGAAATGAACGTAGGAATCCAGGACCAGGCCCGTCACGTGGATGCCAGTGAACAGCAGCGCCAGGCCGCCGAGGCACCGGTGCAGATCGAGGATCCAGTTCGGGCGCGGCCGGCCACGCAAGACCTTGGTCGACAGGGCCAGGCCCCACAGCACACTGCCTGCCAGCAATGCCCACGCGACAATGCCGCCGCTGCGGTCGACGTACCCCACAACTGCTTGTTCATGACACTCCCACGGAGTTCGTCGGACGGTGCAGGCTCGTCGGCAGCGATGTCGCGCCGGCGAACCGGCGAAGCGTTGCAGCACGCCTTCGACCGGTTCTGGCGTGCCGACCCGTCGCGCGTCGGTCCGAAGGCCGGACTCGGGTTGTCGATCGTCGCGGCGATCGCAGCATCACACGGCGGCACGGCGACCGTCGCCAATCACCCCGATGGCGGAGCGATCTTCACCGTCGACCTGCCGGTCGCCACCGGCTCGGCGCCGGTGCTAGTTCGGACGACCGAGGCGTGACCCGCCGAACACCGAGACCTCCTGGCGCAACGGCACGAGATCGCGGCGCGGCGCACGACGGTCGGCTTCGGCCAGGGCCGATGAGGCCAGTTGGCGCAGCTCGACATTTTCGGCGCGGAGCTGTTCGTTCTCGATCTCCAGCTGCATCACACGGCGGATGCCTTCGAGGTTCATGCCCTCGGCAGCCAGTTCGCTGATCCGCCGCAGGCATTCGATGTCGACATCGCTGTAGCGACGGTTGCCACCTTGGGTGCGCGCCGGCTGCACCAGGCCGCGCCGCTCGTAGATGCGCAGTGTCTGTGGGTGCATGCCGGCCAACTCGGCGGCAACCGAGATGACGTAGACGGCGTGGTTCTGAGATCGCATGGTCATGACTCCAATCGAGTCCGTGGTGAAACGGTAGTCGCCGCAGCAAGGGCCTCGACGGCTGCGCGTTCTTCGTCGTTGAGATGAGTCGGCACCTGCACGTCGACCGTGACGATCAGATCGCCAGCGGCCTTGTTGGTGACGATGCCTTTGCCCTTGACCCGGTGCCGGGACCCCGAGGGTGTGCCCGGGCGCAGCCGCAACATCACCCGCGGACCGTCGAGGGTGGGCACGTCGATGTCGCCACCGAGCGTCGCCTCGGCGAAGGTGACCGGGACCTTGACCGTGAGGTTACTGCCGTCGCGCCCGAAGAGGCGATGTGGGGCAACATGGCACTCGACGATGAGGTCGCCGGGCGGGCCGCCGTTGCGCCCCGACGCGCCTCGGCCTTTGAGGCGGATCTTCTGGCCGTCGGCAACGCCGGCGGGGATGCGGGCCTGCACCTCGCGGGCACGGCGCTCGCTTCCCGTGCCATGACACGTCGGGCACGCATCGGTGATGACCACACCACGACCACCGCACACGCGGCACGGTGACGAGAACGAGAACAGCCCTTGGTTGTCGTCGATCACGCCACGACCACCGCAGTTCGAACAGACCTTTGGTTGGGTCCCGGGCTTGGCGCCACTGCCGTTGCACGTGCTGCACTGCGCATCGCTGGTGAGGTGCAGCGTCGTCGTGAGGCCAGCAGCCGCATCCGCGAAGTCGAGGCTCAACGTCGCCTCGACATCGGCGCCGCGCTGTGGACCGGCCGAGGCCGATGGACCACCGCCGCGCCGACCGCGGCCGAACATCTGCGCCAGCACGTCGCCGAGACCGTCAGAGCCGACGTTGAAGTTGTACCCCGACGGCCCGCCGGGGCCGCCACCTGGGAACCCGCCGACGGGACCGAGCTTGCGGACCTCGTCGTACTCCTTGCGCTTGGATTCGTCGCCCAACACGTCGTAGGCGGCGCTGACCTCTTTGAACCGCTCCTCGGCAGCGTCGTCGCCGGGGTGCGTGTCGGGGTGGCTGCCGCGGGCCAACTTTCGATAGGCCTTGGTGATGTCTTTGGGCACGGCGTCTTCGCTGACGCCGAGCACCTTGTAATAGTCCTTCTCGTACCACTCACGCTGTGCTGCCACAGATCATCACCTCCTCGGTTGCATCGCGCCGAACGGTCAGCCGCGGACCTTGACCATTGCCGGTCGAAGGACCTTGCCATTCCATGTGTAGCCCGAGCGCAGCACTTCGCTGACGATCGGCTCGCCCTCGCCCGGCTCGTGCAAGACCGCATCGGCGAGGTGCGGGTCGAAAGGTTGCTCGTGGAGGTTCATCGACTCGAGGCCCTGCTTCTTCAACTCGCTGAGCATCAGGTTGAACAGCGGCTCGATCTCGGCCGGATGTTGCAAGAACGCCGCTTCGCAGGCATCGAGTACCGGGAGCAGTGACTCGGCCAGCCGACCGGTCGCCCGGTCGATGTCGTCGGCGCGCTGCGTCGCCAACCTTCGACGGTAGTTCTCGAAGTCGGCCGCGATGCGCTGAGCCCGATCCATCCACTCGTCGCGCTCGAGCAGCGCAATCTCGAGTTCGGAGGGTTCGGCCACGTCGTCCGAATCCGCGACCACGTCGGCGGCGTCGGCGACGTCGGCGGCGGCGGGCTCGGTGGTCGGATCCTCTCCGGTGACCGGACCCTCCGATGACGGACCCGTGGAGACGTCGCTCATTGCGCAGGATCCTCTTCGACGATCTCCGCATCGACGATGTCGTCGTCGTTGCCGGCGGCGCCACCGGTCTGCCCGGATGCCGACGTGCCGGCCGCGTTCTCGTCGCGAGCGGCGTTCTCGTACAGCTTCTGGCTGAACGCCTGGCTGGCCGCCATCAGCTTCTCGTGTGCGGCACGGATCGCGTCCATGTCGTTGCCGGCCAGCGCAGTCTTCAGCTCCGCCAAGGGAGCCTCGACGGTGGCCTTCTCGGCGGCGTCGACCTTGTCGCCGTTGTCGCGCAGCACCTTCTCCATCTGGTACACCAGCGAGTCGGCGTTGTTGCGGATCTCGGCCTCTTCACGACGCTTGCGATCGTCTTCGGCGTGGGCCTCGGCATCGCGGATCATCTGGTCGATGTCTTTCTTGTCGAGGGTCGATTGACCAGTGATGGTCATCGACTGCTCTTTGCCCGTCGCCCGATCCTTGGCGCTGACGTGCACGATGCCGTTGGCGTCGATGTCGAAGGTGACCTCGATCTGTGGCACGCCGCGGGGCGCGGGCGGCAGGTCGACGAGTTGGAACTTGCCCAGGGTCTTGTTGTAGCCGGCCATCTCGCGCTCGCCCTGCAACACGTGGATCTCGACACTCGGCTGCATGTCGTCGGCCGTCGTGAAGACCTCGGTGCGCTTGGTGGGGATCGTGGTGTTGCGCTCGATGAGCTTGGTCATCACGCCGCCCTTGGTCTCGATGCCGAGGCTCAACGGGGTGACGTCGAGCAGCAACACGTCTTTCACGTCGCCGCGCAGCACGCCTGCCTGTACCGCTGCGCCGACCGCGACGACTTCGTCGGGGTTGACGCTCTTGTTGGGCTCCTTGCCCGTGAGGCTGACGACGAGGTCGACGACGGCGGGCATGCGAGTGGAACCACCGACCAGGATCACGTGGTTCAACTCACCCTTGCTGATGCCGGCGTCTTTCAGGGCCTGCTCGAACGGGATGCGGCAGCGCTCGATGAGATCGGCCGTCATCTCTTGGAACTTGGCGCGGGTCAACGACTCGTCGAGGTGCAACGGCCCTTCCGCCGTGGCGGTGATGAAGGGCAGGTTGATCTGTGTCTGTTGCACTTGGCTGAGCTCGATCTTGGCCTTCTCAGCCGCTTCCTTCAAGCGCTGACCGGCCATGCGGTCGGCCGCCAGGTCGACGCCGTGGGCGGACTTGAACTGCTGAACGAGCCAGTCGATGATGCGCTGGTCCCAATCGTCACCACCGAGGTGGGTGTCGCCGTGCGTGCTCTTCACTTCGAACACGCCGTCGCCGATCTCGAGCACCGACACGTCGAACGTGCCGCCACCGAGGTCGAACACCAGGACCTTCTCGTCCTCGGCGCCCTTGTCGAGACCGTAGGCGAGCGCTGCGGCAGTGGGCTCGTTGATGATGCGCAGCACTTCGAGGCCGGCAATCGCACCGGCTTCCTTGGTCGCAGTGCGCTGTGCATCGTCGAAGTACGCGGGCACGGTGATGACCGCCTGGGTGACGGTGTCGCCGAGGTACGCCTCGGCGTCGCGCTTCAACTTCATCAGCGTGCGGGCGCTGATCTCTTGCGGTGTGTACTGCTTGCCGTCGATGTCAGGGCTCTTCCACGACTCGCCCATGTGCCGCTTGATGCTGCGGAACGTGCGGTCGGAGTTGGTGATCGCCTGGCGCTTGGCCACCTCGCCGACGAGCACTTCGCCGGCCTTGGAGAACGCGACCACCGAGGGGGTGGTGCGAGCGCCTTCGGAGTTGGGGATGACGACCGGATCGCCGCCTTCGAGGACGGCGACGACGGAGTTGGTGGTGCCGAGGTCGATTCCGACTGCCTTGGCCATGGGGGTGCTCCTTGTTCAGG
>JAYVOI010000086.1:0-13371 GCA_043758005.1 Ilumatobacteraceae bacterium | reverse complement strand
CGTGGAATCCGCGGCGCGGGATCCCTGCCTGCTCGGCGAAGGCGTGCAGCTCCTCGTAGCTCACATCGCTGACCAGGTGCGACCAGCGACGTCCCCGGAACCACCAGATCGGGGCATCGATCAGCACGGCCATCTCCGCCACTGTGCCGTAACGTCGCCCTGATGACCCAACCGGAGACCGAGATCCGGCGCGCATGGCGACAGATCGCCGGTGCACACCACGACGGGTACGTCGACGATCTGTTGATCCGTTACGCAGAACCACACCGCCGCTACCACACGGCCACGCACATCATGTTCGTGCTGCGACACCTGCGCGACCTGTGCCCGGCTCCGCACGAACTGTCTCGCGAAGTCGTCGCCGCAGCCTTGTACCACGACGCCATCTACGAGCCGCGGACGGCCGACAACGAGGCGCGCAGTGCCACGATCGCCACGGTCGACCTCGCCGCGATCGGGTGGTCGCCCGAGTCGTGCGAGTCGGTCGCGGCCCTGATCCGGGCCACTGCGGAGCATCTTCCCGGCGGCGCCACCGCCGAACCCGATGATCGATCGCTCCTGCTCGACGCTGATCTGGCGATCCTCGGCGCGGATCCGGGCGCGTACCAGGCGTATGTCAACGGGGTTCGTGCGGAGTACGACCACATCGATGATGACCAGTGGATGCGAGGCCGGGCAGCCGTGCTGCGGCACTTCCTGGATCGCCCACGGCTCTTCATGACCGACCACATGTTCGGCGCGCTCGAGCATCGTGCCCGCGCCAACATCGAAGCCGAGCTGGCGGTGCTGTCACATCGACCCCTCCACAATGATTGACTGGGTCACGTGAGCGAACTGACCACCGCCCCGGTCGAGACGATTCCCGATGTCGATCCCGACCTCGAGACCCAAGAACCTGCAGCGGCCCACATCGTCAAGACCGAGCCCGGTGAGAGCGCCGCCGCCAAGGTGCTCGAGGCACGCATCTATGGCATCGCGATCGAAGCGCTGTGCGGCCACGTGTGGGTGCCGTCTCGTGACCCGAAGCAACTGCCGCTGTGCGAAGCGTGCAAGAGCGTCTACGAGATGTACCGCATGTTCAACGACGGCCTCAACAACGCCCCCGACGAGTGAACGACCCGGCGGCCGGACTCCGCATCCGCGAGGCGGCGCGCGCCCTGTTGGTCGACCCGGATCACCGCGTGCTGCTCGTGCGCTTCGAGTTCCCGACGGCAACCCGCTGGGCGCTGCCCGGCGGCGGCCTGGAACCCGGCGAGAATCATGTCCAAGCGCTGCGCCGCGAGCTCGACGAAGAGCTCGGGTTGGTCGACGCTGCGATCGGCCCGCAGATCTGGCACCGGCTGCACATCGTGGCATTCCTCAACGGCGAGTTCGACGGCCAGCGCGAGCGCATCCACCTGGTGCGCTGCGACGCGTTCGAACCGCACCCGAAGTTGTCGTGGCAGGAGATGAACGCGGAGTTCGTGTACGAGTTGCGCTGGTGGACGCTCGACGAGATCGCCGCCTGCGACGTGCACTTCGTGCCCGACGACCTGCACTCGCTGCTGCAGGCGCTGTTGCGCGACGGCCCGCCGGCCGAATCGATCGACGTGAGCGCCTGATGCTGTTCAGCGCCGACGCCTGGCCGGGGATCGCCGAGGGATCGATCACCGTCACCTTCCGAGTCTGGACGCGTGCCCAGGCCAAGATCGGCGGGAACTATCGCGTCGCGGGGATGCTGATCGAAGCCACCGACGTGCGCCAGGTCGAGGTCGACGAGATCACCGATGAGGACGCCCGCCGGGCCGGCGCGACCGATCGCGCGGCGGTGCTGGCCCGACTCGGGTCGGCTGAGGTGGTGTGGCGGATCGACTTCGTGTATCGCGGTCCCGATGATCGCATCGCCCGGCGCAACGACACGTCAGCGGACGACATCACCACGGTGATCGCGCGACTCTCGCGGCTCGATCGCAACGGCGCGTGGACTCGCTCGACGCTGCAACTGATCGAGCGATACCCCGGCGTGGTCTCCACGACGCTGGCACGGCACGTCAATCAGGATCGTGCTGCGTTCAAGGTCAACGTGCGCAAGTTGAAAGAACTGGGACTCACCGAAAGCCTCGACATCGGCTACCGCCTGTCGCCGCGCGGCGAGGCCGTGCTCCGCGCCGGCTTCTAGACCAGGGAGCGGCCGACACGTTGTATCTGTGTCGCGAGGTGAAGACTCTTGTTCAACACGTGCAGCGAGGTCAGGGCCGCTGCGCGTAGAACAGGAGTGCCACCATGTGGGAGCAGTACTGGCAGGACCGTGGATCTCCGTGGGACTACGACCCGGGGCCGGCCAAGAACCGCAGCTGGTCCCGGCTGTTCGCCGAGACGCCGAACTACCGCAGTTTCGGAATCGCCATGTCGGGGAACGAGGAGTTCCGTTGGCACTTCGGCCCGATGTTCTATCGAGGCCGTCTCGGCGACAGCCAGGTCAAGGTGTTGATCGTCGGCCAGGAGGGTGCGCAGGACGAGTCACTGAGCCACCGCTCGTTCACCGGCGGCACCGGCGGGCGGATGCAGCATCTGCTCACGCATCTCGGCATCACCCGCTCGTACCTGTTCCTCAACACGTTCGTCTACCCGATCTTCGGGCAGTATGACGGCCTGCTGCCGATCATCGCTCAGCACCCGGCCTCACCGATCGCCCAGCATCGCCGCGAACTGTTCGACTACGCCCTCGATCGCAACGACGTGCAGTTGGCCATCGCCGTCGGGCGAGCGGCCAAGGAGTCGTTGGCCAGCTGGGTCGAAGCCCATGGGGGCACGGCCGACCCCGACAACCTGCACCTCGCCGACGCGTCGGTGATCTCGCCGAACCTGCGAATGGTCGGCGTGTTGCACCCCGGGGGCGCTGGCAAGGGCGGAGCCGTTTCGGCGATCATCGCCAGCTTCAACGCGGCGATCAACCACGTGCACCAATGGATCACTGCCGATCCGGCGTGGTTGCCGATCGATCCGGGTGGCGTGCGGGCCACGACGCCGTACACGTACTCCAGCGACCCGATCCCGTTTCGCGACCTTCCCTATGGCGTCGCCTGGCGGCTCGGACGCGAGTCGACATCGTCGAACCGGCGCGACGGGCAGACCGCGATCCAGATCTTCTCCGAAGGCGGCGCGTACAACAACGACGGCACGACCCTGACGTACCCCGGCAGCGCTGCCGGAACCAACGACGGGTACAGCGCCGACCCCGGCGATGTTGCCTGGGAGCCCCCTCGGCGCGCCCACAAGGACTTCGACCGAGGCCCCGGCGCCACCTTCGCGGCGCTGCTGCAGGGCGGTCGACCGGGGTTGGCCTGGCCCGATTTCGAGTCGTTTGGCCTGAAGTTCTCGCCATCGTTCGGGACCGGGCCGATCTTTCGCGGCCGCCTCGATCGTCCGAGCATCCTCGTGCTGGCCGATCAGCAATCACACGACGACCTGTTCACCATGCGCGCCCTGACCGGCGACGATGGCCAGCACCTCCAGGCCTTCCTACGCGCTGGCGGATTGACCAGCCGGTACGCGATCCTGCGGGTGCTGCCCATCGACACGATGGCCGACGATCAGACCGCTGTCGCTGCGGCAGTCGACAGTGCCCCGGTACGGGCGCTGTACGCAGAGGCTGTGCGCGTGTCCCGTCCGCAGGTGCTGCTGTTCGTCGGGCCGCTGGCGCAGCGGCTGCAGACCCATGTCACCCCGACGGGCATCCCGACCGTGACGATGAAGTCGCGCCTGCAATCCGGCGTCGATGCCAGCTGGCAGGCGGCCTTGACCCAGTTGCAAGGACTGACCTACCGGCGCGACATCACCACACCGGCGTTCACGTATGCGGGCCAGCGCGAGCAGATCCCACGCCAGGACCTCCCGTTCGGCACATTGCGCTGGCAGGCGTCGAGCGGCAATCGCGGTCAGCAGGCTCAACACAGCGGAGCGCCGTCGTTCGACTACTACAAGGTCACCATGCCGGCGTGGGCGGCGGCGCTGTCCGCGCCGCCGCTGTCGGCGTCGGAGGCCGCAGCTGCGCAGATCCTGCGGAACCTGTGAGGCTGGCCCCGATGCGAATGCTGGAAAAATCCGATGCTTGAGGTGCAGGGCCACATCGTGGCGATGGACAGCGCCGACACGGAACGGCACGTCACCGGGCGGGTGCGGTTCGACGGCGCCTTCGTCGACAAGGTGTTGCCGGGGCGCAGCACGCCACCGCAGGGCGTCGCGCAGATCGATGTCGGCGATGCCTACGTCTACCCGGGCCTGACCGATCTGCACTCACACCTCGGCTTCGCCACCTTGCCGCTGTGGCACGAGCCGGCTCGCACCAGTGGGCCCTGGCTGCACCGCGACCTGTGGCCGAGCGCGCCGTCGTACAAGCCCGCCGTCAGTTGGCCGGCGTATGCCTACCTGAAGGGAGCGCCGGAGGAGTTGCTGGTGTACGCCCAGATCCGCGCCTTGGCGGGCGGCACCACGACCATTCAGGGGTGGCCGAACGCCAGCGGTTCCCCCGCCAACCAACTGGTGCGCAGCGTCGACGACGGCGTGAACCCCGACTCGATCCGCACGTCGGTGATCAACCTGTCGACGGCCGAGCTCGACGATCGCCGGGCGTTGCTCGACGAAGGATGCGCGCTGGTGTACCACCTGTGCGAAGGCCAGCGGGGCAGCAAGGTGGCCCGCGAGTTCACCGACGTCGCGACCTCCGGCTGCCTGCGCCATCGGTTGATCGCCATCCACTGCTGTGCCGTCGGCGAGGAAGAGTTCCGCCAGTGGAACGTGCATGCCGAGCTCTCTGACAACGCGTCGCCGGGCGGCGTGGTGTGGTCGCCGTTCTCCAACTTGTGGCTGTACGACCAGACCACCGACGTGTTGGCAGCGCGCGCCCACGGCGTGTCGGTCTGCATCGGCTCGGACTGGGGCCCGTCGGGCAGCAAGAACCTGCTCGGCGAGCTGAAGGTCGCCTACACCTGGGTCCGCCATGCCGGCCTCGAGATGACACCGTTCGACCTCACCGAGATGGTGACGTCGAACCCCGGCGATCTGCTGGCACGAGCCTGGTCGGGGAGCGCCCCGGGCAGGTTGCAGCCGGGCCGGATGGCCGACGCGGTCGTGATCGCCAAGCGGTACGACGACCCGTGGACCAATCTGCTGCTGGCCCGCGAACGCGACGTCATGCTGGCGATCAGCGACGGCCGGGCCCGCTACGGCACGGCGGCCTTGATGAAGACCGCAGGCGAGACCGCCACGACCAGCATGCGTGTCGGCCCATCATCTCGCCACTTTGCGCTGCGCCGACCCGACGACCCGAGCAAGGTGTGGACGTGGTCGAGCGTCATGCGTGCACTGCGCGCCGTGCAAGCCGACCCCGTCAAGGCGATCGAGCAGGGCCTGGCGATCGAGGCGATCGAGGCCGACGTGACCTTGCCCAGCACTGGCAGCCTGATCCTGGAATCCGACATGCCGGGTGGGCCGAACAGCGTGGCCGGCCCACCGCCGCCGGGCACCAAGTTCGACGCGCCACCGCTGCCCACACTGATCCACGACATCACCTGGTTCGACGCGGTGCGCGCCGCCGGGTACCACGGCCACGTGCTCGACAACCTCGACCAGATGTTCGCCGCGAACGCGGTCCTCACGTGAACGATGCACTGCGCGGGTTGAGTTGGGCGGAGGCGGTTGCCGCGGCGCCACCACGCGACTCCCTCACGCAGGTCGAGCGCACGAACATCATCAACATGTTCACCGACCTGCTCGACGGGTTGTACGTCCACCTCCCGCTGAAGCGAGCGATGTACGGCATCGATCCCGTGCAACAACTTCGTCGGCTCCACGACCGCGCCCGGCTGATGACCGACGACGCCTTTCACCGCGAGATCGGCGGCATCCTCACCAATCTGCGCGACGCGCACACCGCGTACATCGCCCCGTCGCCACTTGCCGGAAGCGCGGCGCGATTGCCGTTCCTGGTCGAGCAGTTCGGTTCGGACTCCGAGCCACGCTTCATCGTCTCCAAGGTCATTTGCGAACTGGTCACCGATACCCGGTTCACCGAGGGCGTCGAGTTGATCGAATGGAACGGTGTGCCGATCGCCGACGCAGTGCGCCGCCGCGGCGAGAGCGAACGCGGTGGGCGCCCGGACAGCGCGATGGCCAGGGCTCTCGACTCGTTGACCTTCCGACCACTCGGGATCGGTCCACCCCCCGACGAGCGGTGGGTGATCGTCGGCTATCGCAACGACGACGGTGACGGTCCCGCCGACGACGGGGGGATGCGCGAGCACCGCTTCGACTGGCGGTTCATCTATCCGGGCCCGGGACCCGACGCCGCCCATCCAACGGCACCGGCGGCCGCGGCGATGGCGATCCATCCGGATCGGGCGATGGTCCGGCGCGCCAAGAAGCTGTCGTTCAACTCCGAGCTGTGGCAGACCGAGCGCCACGACCGGGTGGCAGCGGCTGGTGTCGGCATGGCCGGCAACGGCTGGATCACCGGTCAGTTCCAGGACAACGTCTCGGCACGCGTCGTACCGGTCAACGGACGCGACTACGGCTACCTCCGCCTGTGGAGCTTCGAGCTCAGCGACGACGACGGCTACATCGCCGAGGTGGTGCGGCTGCTGGCCGAACTGCCCCAAGACGGCCTCATCATCGATCTCCGCGGCAACCCGGGTGGGTTGATCTGGGCGGCAGAACGGTTGCTGCAGCTGTTCACGCCGTCGGCGATCGCGCCGACGCGGTTCTCGATCATCGCCTCGGACCTGACGAGGTCGATGACCGACGCACCGCAGAACCGCCGCTCATTGAGCCCGTGGCGACGCACGCTGCTCGACGCGATCGGCACCGGCGAGGTCTACTCCCAGTCCGTTCCGATCACGCCGTCCGAGCGATGCAACGACATCGGCCAGGTGTACGGAGGCCCGGTGATCGCGATCGTCGATTCGACCACCTACTCCGCGGCCGACCTGTTCGCCGCCGGCTTTGCCGACAACGGGATCGGCACGGTCGTCAGTGTCGGGCGGGCGACGGGCGCCGGCGGTGCCAACGTGTGGTGGGCCGACACGCTCAACAGCGTGTTGGCCGGCACACCCCACCAACTGCCACGGTTGCCGAAGGGGGTCGGGTTCACGCTGTCGGTTCGCCGCGCCACGCGGATCGGCGCGTCCGATGGAGCACCGATCGAAGACATCGGGATCGTCGGCCACCGCACGTATGCGATGACCCGTGACGACCTGCTGCACAGCAACACCGACCTGTTGACGTTCTGCGCCAGGCTGATCGAATCGGAGCCGGCCACCTCGCTCGCGGCGCGGTGGAAGGCGCCCATCCTCGATGTCGAGGTCGGCAGGCTCGATCGGATCGATGTCTACATCGATGGCCGGCCCCACCAGTCGCACGATGTCGTCGACGGGCTGCAGCTGACGATCGGTCACCCACAACAGGCCATCCGCGTCGAGGGGTACCTGGGCGAGAACTTGAAGCAGGTCCGAACCATCCGACTGACGTGACGCAACTGACGTGACGGCGTTGGTGAACGGCGGGGCCCACCGGCTACCGTGCCCGAGATGTCGGCCCCGCTGTGCGTCATCGGCGACTTCGCCTGGGACGTGTTGATCCGCACGAACAGCGAACTGCTGACCGGTGGCGACACCTTCGGCGAGGTGATGTTGACGCCCGGTGGCAGCGCTGCGAACGTCGCCGTGTGGGCTCGGCGGTGCGGCTTGGAGACCGAGTTCATCGGCAAGGTCGGGCGCGACC
Source organism: Ilumatobacteraceae bacterium (assembly GCA_043758005.1). Classification (GTDB taxonomy): domain Bacteria; phylum Actinomycetota; class Acidimicrobiia; order Acidimicrobiales; family Ilumatobacteraceae; genus JAENVT01. The sequence goes on along the minus strand of JAYVOI010000086.1, from coordinate 5,616 downwards.
GGTTGGGCCAACTGGCGCAGGAGGACCTCGCCAGGGAACACGTCGTGGCCCACCTCGTCGAGACCGACGAACACCTCACCGGGTGTGTTGCCGTGTTCGTCGACCAGACCGGCGAGCGCTCGATGGTCTCTGGCCGCGGCGCCGACTTCTACCTGCTGTCGTCCGAGCTTCCGAAAGAGACGGTGCGACGGGCCAGTCATCTCCACATGACGGCCTGGTCGTACTTCGTCGACCCGCCGCGCTCGGCGTCACGTGCCGCCGCACACCTGGCGCAGGAGTGTGGGGCGACGCTGTCGTTCGATCCGGCCTCGTTCCAGATGATCGAGGAGATGGGCGTCAACCAGTTCCTGGCGGCCACCCAGGATCTCGGCATCGACATCTTCCTGCCCAACTACCAAGAGGGCGAAGTGCTGACCGGTCTCGATGACGCGGAGGCGATTGCCGCGGCGCTGGCCAAGTTGTACCCGCAGGCGTTGATCATGTTGAAGCTCGACGCCGACGGCGCCCTGGTCTACGACAACGGTGTCGCCACCCACGTCCCGCCGGCGACGAACAACCTGGTCGACGCAACCGGCGCCGGCGACTCGTTCGCCGGTGCGTTCCTGGCGCGGTACCTGGGTGGCACGTCGGCCGTCGACTCGGCCCGGTTCGCCACCACCATCTCGGCGTGGGTCATCGAGCATCTCGGCGCGCGCCCGGAGCCTGACGCCCGGCTGCGAGGGGTGCTCCAGGCTGGCAATCTATGACCATGACGACGATGACCGACCGATTCCGGGCCCTGCACGCCGAAGGCATCTTCGTGATGCCGAACCCCTACGACCTCGGGTCGGCACGCCTGCTGGCCGCACTCGGGTTCCCTGCGCTGGCATCGACCAGCTCGGGCTTGGCGATGACCCTCGGTCGCCTCGACATGACGGTCGATCGCGACGAAGTGCTCGATCACATCCGCCCTCTTGCCGCGGCCACGGATCTGCCGCTCAATGTTGACTCGGAGCGCTGCTACGCCGACGATCTGCCCGGTGTCACCGAGACCGTCGAGTCGTTGGCGGATGCCGGCGTCGCCGGCTGCTCGATCGAGGATTGGAACCCGGTGGCCAACTCGATCGACCCGATCGAGACTGCGGTCCAGCGGGTCGCTGCCGCTGCCGCCGGCGCGGCGACCACCGGCATCGTCCTCACCGCGCGTTGCGAGAACCATCTGCACGGCATCACCGACCTCGACGACACCATCGCCAGGCTGCAGGCCTATGTCGGTGTCGGGGCAGAGGTCGTCTATGCGCCGGGACTGGCCGACCTCGGTCAGATCGCCAGGGTCGTCAACGAGGTCGGCGTGCCGGTGAACGTGTTGATCCTGCCCGGTGGGCCGAGCGTCGCCCAGTTGGGCGAGGCCGGCGTTCGCCGCATCTCGACCGGTGGCCTGCTGGCTCGGATCGCCATGGGCGCGATGGTCGCCGCGGCCGAGCGACTGCGCGACGACGGCGTGGTCAACACGACCGAGCCGTTCCTGTCGCGAACCCTCGCTGCTCAGGCGCTGCGCGACTGATCCGGCGGCGGGGTGTCGCTGACCAGCGGATGCTGGATCGTCACCCGGTAGTGCACGCCCAGCGGTAGGTCGTTGGAGTGGCAGGTGAAGCTGAGGTATGGCCAGCCCATGCCCAGTGTTTGCTCGGATTCGACGAGTCGCACGGCGATGTCGGCGATCCCGTACGTCGTGCGCATCTGGGTTCGGCCGTCGACCACGACCTGGGTCAGCGTGGCCTCGGCGACGGCGATGGCGCCGTCGAGCATGATGCCGAACGCCTCGGGCACGTAGAACCCGATCGGCGCGCCGGGCTGCTCGGCCGTGGTGCGCACCACGATGCCGCGTTGCACGGCCGGCGCGACCGCGACCACCCCGCTGAAGACGACGACCCGGATGCGTTTGCCGTCGACATCGCGGACGAGGTGCTGCAGCGTCGGTTGAGGCGCGGCATTCTGCAACGCGTAGTCCATGGTCGACCTCCTTGCACCCGACTGTAGACGCAGCATCGCTGCGATCAGCGGAAGTCGCGACTGGCCGTCGAAGCCGGCACGGGCAGCAATGTCAGTTCGTCGGCGACGATGTTGATCACCCCCTCGGCGCGCTCCAGCCGACCGCGGATCAACAACGCCGGCGCACTGCGGGCGATGGTGCGATAGCGGGCCCAACACCCCTTCGACACGACGACGTTGATCAGCCCGGTCTCGTCCTCGAGGTTCATGAAGGTGACCCCTTGTGCCGTCATCGGCCGTTGGCGATGGGTGACGATCCCGGCGACCAGCACCTTGGCCTTCGGTTCGCAGTCCCACAGGCCCCGTGCCGTGACGACGCCACGCTTGCGCAACTCGTCGCGCAAGAACTGGGTCGGGTGGCCGTGCGGCGCGACCCCGGTGGCCCACAGATCGGCGACGACGGTCTCCATCGGGTCCATGCCCGGCAACCGCGGTGATCGTTGCCCGGTGATGATGCCCTCCAGACGATCCGACCGCGACTGCACGGCCCCGCCCACGGCCCACAATGCCTCACGACGCTCCAGCGCGAAGCACTGCTCGAACATCCCGGCAGTCGCCATGGCCTCGAGTTGTTGCAATTGCAACGACGGCACGCGACGTGCGAGGTCTTCGAGTGATTCATACGGCCGGCCGGCGTCGATCTCCACCGCCAGATCGCTGCCGACGCCACGGACCGAACCGATCCCCAACCGCACGGCCACATCGCCGACGGACTCGGCACATGGCTCGAGCGTTGCGGCGGCGCGGGACGCGTTGAGGTCAGGTGAGCGCACGACCACGCCGTGGCGCGTTGCGTCCTGTGCCAGCGAGTGCGGGCTCCAGAACCCCATCGGCTGAGCGTTGAGCAACGCCGCGCAGAATGCAGCGGGTTCGTGGAACTTGATCCACGCCGAGGCGTAGACGAGGTACGAGAAGCTGACGCTGTGCGACTCGGGGAAGCCGTAGTTGGCAAAGGCGGCCATCTTGGTGAAGATCTCGTCGGCGACATCACCGGTGATGTTCCGTTCGGCCATGCCTTCGTACAACCGGACCTTCAACTTCTCCATGCGTGCCCTGCTGCGCTTGGACCCCATGGCTTGTCGCAACTGATCGGCTTCGGCGGGTGTGAAGCCGGCCACGTCGATGGCCATCTGCATCAACTGCTCTTGGAACAGCGGGACGCCGAGCGTCTTGCCGAGTGAATTCTCGAGCAACGGGTGCAGGTAGGTGATGGGCTCTTGACCGTTGCGCCGGCGGATGTAGGGATGCACGGATCCTCCCTGGATCGGCCCGGGGCGGATCAGCGCGACCTCCACCACGAGGTCGTAGAAGCGGCGGGGCTTCAGCCGCGGCAGTGTGGCCATCTGGGCGCGCGATTCGATCTGGAACACGCCGACGGTGTCGGCTCGGCACAACATCGCGTAGACATCGTCCTCTTGCGGGATGGTGGCCAGATCGACCTCGTAGCCACGGTGCTCGCGAATGAGATCGACGGCATAGTGCAGCGCGCTGAGCATGCCGAGGCCCAACAGGTCGAACTTGACCAATCCGGCTGCAGCACAGTCGTCCTTGTCCCACTGCAACACACTGCGTTTGTCCATCCGACCCCACTCGACCGGGCAGACCTCGATCACGGGGCGATCGCAGATCACCATGCCACCGGAGTGGATGCCGAGATGCCGCGGTGCATCCTCGATCTCGGTCGCCAGCTCCAGCACTGCCGGCGGGATGCCGTGATCGGGTTGGTCGGCAGTCGTCGGCACGTTGCCCCACGCATCGATCTGCTTGCTCCACGCATCTTGCTGGCCGGGCGCGTAGCCGAGTGCCTTGGCCATGTCGCGCACCGCCGAACGCGCCCGATAGGTGATGACGTTGGCGACCTGGGCGGTGTGGTGACGTCCGTAGCGCTGATACACGTACTGGATCACCTCTTCGCGCCGGTCACTTTCGATGTCGATGTCGATGTCGGGAGGGCCATCGCGCTCGGTCGACAGGAACCGTTCGAACAACAGCCCCAACGACACGGCGTCGGCCTTGGTGATGCCGAGCGCGTAACACGCCGCGCTGTTGGCTGCACTGCCGCGACCCTGGCAGAAGATGTCGGCCCGGTTGCAGAACTCGACGAGATCCCACACCACCAGGAAGTACCCGGCGAACCCGAGGTGTTCGATGACGTCGAGCTCGTGATCGATGGTGCTCCACGCCCTGGCGCGCAACGACAGGTCTTCGTGTGCAGCGGGTCGCTCGCCATACCGACGGCGACCACCCTGTTCGACGAGGTGGCGGAGGTACTGCATCTCGCTGAGCAGTGCGCCGTCGGGGCCCGGCGGGCACGGGAACGGCGGCAGGTTCGGCGCCACCAATGCCAGATCGAACGCCGCGGCCCGACCGATGTCGGCAGCAGCCTCGACGACTCCGGGGTAGCGCAGGAACCGGCGGGCCTGCTCGGCGCCACTGCGCAGGTGGGCGCCGGTCGATGCGGGCAGCCACGGGTCGAGCTCGTCGAGGCTTCGTCTGGCCCGCACCGCGGCGATCGCCGTTGCCAGCCGGCGCTGCGACGGCGTGGCGTAGTGCACGTTGTTGGTGGCCACGCAGGCCAGGTCGTGACGGGCCGCCAGCTCGGCCAGGGCATCGTTGCGCGCCGAGTCGAGCGGATCGCCGTGATCCCACAGTTCGACCACCACCCGGTCGCGACCGAACAGCTCGATGAGCCGCTGCAGTTGCTTGGCCGCTGCGGCCGGGCCGTGATCGACCAGCGCCGACGGCACCGCCCCCTTTCGGCAGCCGGTCAACACCCAACCGTGGCCGGCCATCGAGTCGGCGATGTCGAGCAGGCTGAACCGTGGCGCGCTCTTCTCGCCGGCCAGATGACCGAGGCTCAACGCACGCGCCAGGCGCGCGTAGCCCACCGGGCCATCGGCCAGCACGAGCAGGTGATCCCCGTGCGGGTCGGGGGCATGGTGATCGGGCACCAGGCCGGTGGCGATCTGGCGCTGCGTCTCGTCTTCGTCGAGCGCCTGACGAGTCGTGGCTGTGCCGAGGGTGATCTCGGCCCCGAACACCGTCGGCAACCCCACGGCCCTGGCCGCCTCGGCAAAGCGAACGACACCGTAGAGACCGTCGTGATCGGTCACCGCCAGCGCCTCGAGCCCCAGCCGAGCGGCTTCCTCTGCCAACTGCTCGGGGTGGGAGGCGCCGTCGAGGAACGAGAAGTTGGTGTGGCAGTGCAACTCGGCATATGGCACCGCCGGCAGGCCGGGGCGCATCAACGGACGGGTCTGGTCGAGCTCGGGCGCCTGGTAGGGCTGGCGCTTGCGGCTCCATGCCGGGCCGTCGCCGCCCGCGTTCCACGCCGGCGAACCCGGGGCGCGACCGTCTTTGCCACGACCGGCCGGGGGGCGGTCGGAGAGCGTTGCTTCGAGCTCCCACCACGGCATGTTCGGGTTGTTGAACCCCATAAGGGTCCCGACTCTATCGAACACTAGTTCGATGGTTCAACCCGGTGACGGAAAGGTGCGGTCGCGTACGATGAACGGATCGTGACCGACACGTCGGCGTTCCTCGAGCTGTACGACGATGCGCTCCCCCACGTCTACGGCTACCTCG
>JAYVOI010000085.1:0-5830 GCA_043758005.1 Ilumatobacteraceae bacterium | reverse complement strand
CCCAGTCGGCCGGGTCGATCTCCAGCAGCGGCGCCATCTTCAAGATGCCGGCGTTGTTGACGAGGATGTCCACACCACCGAGATCGGCGACTGCCCGCTCGACCACTGCGACCGTCGCCCCGGCGTCGGCCAGGTCGACGCCGTACGTCTTCGCGTCGACCTCTGCACCCATGCTGGTCAGGCGTTCGACGTCGATGTCGATGAGCGCGAGATCTGCACCTTCCCGACGGAAGGACCGGGCGATTTCGGCGCCGATACCACGTGCCGCGCCCGTGATCAGCGCACGCCGTCCGGCGAGCCGGCCATGGTTGGTCCCCATGGCGAGGGAGTGTAGGGGAGAGATTCCGACCCCTCAGCCGCGAGCGTGTGAACGCTCTGTTTCCAGATTTGGCTCATGACGAACCACCCGACGATCCGCCGGGCCAAAGGCGATCGCCTCTCGAATCGAGCACGCCCGTACCGCCACATGGTCCCTCGTGGGACCGAGCCCCATCGCGGTTCGAGCGGCACTGGTGACCATGTCGAGGGCATCTGCCGGCAAGACGTGGGCCGACATGATCATCAGCCCGGCGGTCTCCAGCGGGTCGGCCCGCCCGACTGGGTTGAACGGGTCTTGCAGGTTGTCGGCGCCGGCGGCGACGTTGACGCCCGCTGCTCGCAGGGCCTTCACGGCGGTGATCGCCCGCGGCGTGGCCACCGGGCAATCCCTGCCCTGGAGGAAGAGGTTGGTGTGCGGCAGAGCGATCACGCTGATTCCGGCCGCCGCAACCTTCTCGGCGACCTCGCGCTGGCGGTGCTCCGTCTGCAGCGTCAACGACACGCAGTGGCTGGCGGCGACCCCATGGGGAAAGCCGGTCGCGACGACGCGCTCGGCGAGGTCTTCCAACGCCAGCATCGCCGGGTTCAGCGTCTCGTCGGTGTGCAGGTCGACGGGCAACCCGGCTTCGGCGGCGAGGCTCAGCAAGTTGTCGTTCGCCGCGGCGGGATCGGTCTCCAGGTGGGGGCAGCCACCGATCACGTCGATGCCCATCGCGATCGCCTCACGCACGAGCGCCCTCTGGTCTGCCCCTTGCGGACCGATCGACGGCCAGGCGCACAGCGCTGCGACCTGGATCTCGACGAGCCCGCGTAGCCGTTCGCGCACGTCGATCAATGCCTCGACCGACATCAACCGGCAGGTCAGGGTGAGATCGACATGGGTTCGAATCGCCGTGCAGCCGTTGGCCGCCAGCAACCGGGCGGCGCGCTCGGCCCGCTCGATGGTGTCGGCCAGGGTGATCGAATCGCGGGCACGCTCCATCGCCAGGATCGCCCCGAGCAGATCGCCGGTGGGGTTGTCGACGCGCTCGGCGAGGAACGCCTTGTCGAGATGGGCGTGCGGCTCGGCGAACGCCGGCAACAGCAGGTAGCCGTCAGTAGTCACACGAGGGGCGTGCCGGTGATCGGCCGGCGCTCGATCGGCTCACCGAGGCGGGGAAACACCTCTTCGGCAATGAGGTGCATCTGCTCGGTCATCTCCTCACGGCTCAGCCCGGGGTAGTCGAGGAAGAAGCAGATGTGCTTGAGGTCGAGCAAGTCACGCCAATAGCCGATGGCATCGACCGCGTCGTCGATCGAACCGACGATCTGGATCTTCTGCTCGTTGCTCTCCTCGACGGTCGGGCAGTGGTTGAAGGCCACCTTGCTGCCGTCGGGGTTGCGGTAGCTGCTGAATCGGCCGTAGGGCGACAGGAACTTGTTGAACTCGTCCTGACCAGGGCGTCCCTTCACCATTGCTGCTTCGCGTGTCTTGCCGACGTGCAGATTGAGGACCAGGCAGCGGTCTTCGCCCGGGGCGACGGGGGTGCCGCACGACTCGCGGATCTCCGCATAGCGATCCCACTTCTGCTTCTGGCTGTCTGCGTTCTGCAGCCAGTAGACAGCACGGTGCCCGGCCTTCGGTACGTACTCGATGGTCTCGGGCGAGGTGACCGGTTGGTAGATGTCGACGTGTCGGCGCGGCCTCGGGATCAGCGTGAGATCGTTGACCATCGTGCCGCGGTCGGGTACGTCGTCGGGGGGAAGCACGAGGTGCTTGCCGCGATAGCTGAACTGCTCCTGGTACCAGGCCAGCTTGATCACTTCCATCGACTCCTCGAAGATCTCTCGGTTGATCCGGTCGTGCTCGGCCGACATCGCGTTGTCGCCGCTGGCGACCACGGTGCCGAGCGCCCATGCCTCGCGGGGCACGGTGCCGCGGCCGACGCCGAACTCCATGCGCCCGCCGGTGATGATGTCCGCGAGGGCGAAATCCTCGGCGAGGCGTAGCGGGTGCCATTGCGGAACGACGTTGAACATCTGGCCGAGTCGAAGGTCTTTCGTGAGCATCGCCAGGTGCTGCCCGAACAGGATCAGGTTCGGGAGCACCTCGTAGCCTTCGTACTGGAAGTGGTGCTCGGTCAACCACATCGTGTCGAACCCGAGTTGATCGGCGGTCTTCGCCCACTCGACCAGGTTCTGGTAGCACTCGATCACCGAGTCGTTGCCGAAGCGCCGTGCGGTGGCGGCGACCGACGGATCGCCGGCGTCGCTCATCGGGACGGTGCAGAAGAAGTTGGAGTCGACGCGCATGAGGGAATCGTACTGCGATCGGGGTGTGCGGGTTCAGATGCCGGCGGCGGTTCCGACCATCGTGCGCGGATCGGCAGCGCCGGCCCGGAAGCCGTCGCTGTCGATGATGATGGCGTGGGCGTGCCCGAAGCCGCTGTCGAACTGTGGGGCGCCGGCAACGGGGTGCCCGCGTCCGGCCAGGCCCGTCAGCCAGTCGTCCGGTGCGTGTCCCTCGATCGTGACCGTCGGCGCCTGGCCGCTCGTCCATGTGTCGAAGCCGGTGACGGGGCCGTGCAGCGCCCAGCGCGGCGCAGAGACGGCGGCAGCAGGCGACTGGCCGTAGTGGAACAGTCGGACAGCCAACTGCAGCAGGATCTGCGGCTGCGCATCGCCCCCCATCGTGCCGAACACCCCACGAAGTGCGCCGTCGGCTGTCGCCATCGCCGGGCACAGGGTGTGCGGTGGGCGATGACCCGGCCGGAACTCGGCCGGGTGCCCCTCGGTCAGGTTGAAGCCGAGGCCGCGGTTGTGGAGGTTGATCCCGGTGTTCGGCTCGGCCAGGCCTGACCCGAAGCCGGCGGCGTTGGACTGGATGAGCGAGACCCCCATGCCGTTGCCGTCGACCGTGCACAGGTACGTCGTGTCGCCGTCGCGGCCCGGCGCCCAACGATCCGACGCGCGCTCGGTGTCGACGATGTCGATCCGGCCGGCGATCGCACGCAGCAGCTCCACGCCGTCCGCCGTATCACTCAACACATCGGGCCGGTCGAACCCCGCGGCGGTTGCGGCTTCGATCAGCAGATGGGCGAAGCGCACGTCGTTCGGGTCTACGGGCAGGTCGAGGCGGCCCGCCAACTCGGCGGCTCCGAGCGTGAGGTAGCCCTGCGAGTTGGGAGGCAGGGTCCACAGGTCGACGCCGAAGGCGTGGACCATCAGCGGGATGACCCACTCCGACGCCGGTCGGGTGAGGTCGTCGTCGGAGTAGAAGCCGGCGCCCAATGCCTTCAACCCAGTGCCGAACTCGCCCTGATAGAAGGCAGCCCGGCCACCCTCGACGATGTCGGTCAGCGCGCGGGCCGCGCCAGCACGCCGGACCCGGACGCCAGGTCGCGACAACTGACCGATCAGCTCGGCGAGGTTCTCGTTGGCGCCCTCATCGGCCCTGGCGGCTGCGCCGACCAGCAGCGGGCTCGCCGGGAATCCGTCGGCGGCGAGTTCGATTGCCGGTTGCAGCAGCACCGAGAGCGGCAAGGTGGCGAAGCGCTCGTGCAGTGCCATCCAGCCATCCACACAGCCCGGCACCGTGACGGACCGGATATCGTGGCGGAACGGCATCTCGGTGCGGCCCTCGGCCCGCATCGCGGCGGCATCGGCGCCCGAGCCCGCCCGGCCGGTCGAGTTGAGGGCGTGCACCTCGCCGTTGCTGTGAACGAGGGCGAACAGATCACCGCCCATTCCACACAGGTGAGGCGCCGTCACGGCGATCGCCGCATTGGTCGCAATCGCAGCGTCCACTGCGTTTCCACCGAGGACCAGTGCCCGGACTCCCGCCTGCGTCGCCAGCTGATCGGCGCTGGCCACCAACCCGGACGACGAGCGAATGGAGTGGAATCGAGGCGGGGCCATGACCGGAACCTACGCTGCGGCAGTGCACCGCATTCTCATCGGACGGGTGATGGCCGGCGCCGGTGGGTTGGCGGCGATCGTCGGCACGTTCCTGCCCTGGATTCAGTCGGGAACGCGACGTCGCAGCAGCTACGAGATCTTTTCGCTCGTCGAACGATTGGGCTTCTCGCCGTCGAGCGCCGTTGGGTGGGGGTTGCGGCTGTGGCCGGTGGTGCCGTTCCTCGTCACCCTCGCCGTCACGTTGGCGTGGTTCACGCGCCGCTGGGTCACCAACGCCGCAGCCCTGGTCGCCATGCTCTACGTCGGAGGTGTGGCCGTTGCGGTCGAGTCAGCGCCGTCGACGTCGCTCCTCAGCATCGAGTTCGGACCCGACGTCACCCTGGTCGGAGTGGTCGTGTTGGCGGGCGGTGCCCTCTTGATCGCTATCGGTCGCCCAGCCCTCGCCCAGCCCTTCTCGAATCGTCAGTGACGATACGAACCCTCCGGCGAGCGATCTGGGCGCCACGCTCGAGCCGTGAGGCAGGAAGCGGAGAACCTTGGCGGCCAGATCGGTTGGCGGCACGACGTCGAGTTTCGTCACTGACGATTCACGAGGGATGGAGGACGAGCTAGGTGTTCCAGGCTCCGCGGGATTCGAGCACGTCGCGGAGCACAACGGGGCGGTCGGTCATGATCCCATCGACACCGAGGTCGAGCAGGCGGTTCATCTCCGCGGCGTCGTCGATCGTCCACACGTGGACCTGCATCCCCAGGCGATGCGTCCGTTCGACGAAGGCCGGATTGACCACGGTCAGCGGGCCCTGCTTGACCGGTACCTGCGCGGCGAGACCTGGGGGATCGCGAAGCAGCCCGAACCGCAGCAGCGCCAGTTCGAGCGGGCCGAGGGAACTGCACAGGTCCGCGCCCAGGGACTTGCGGAGCCGCCGCAGACGAGCGTCGCTGAACGCCGCCACGCAAACCCGTGACAAGGCGTTGGTGCGCCGCAGTGAGGCGATCAGCGCGTCGACCGCGGCATTCGACTTGCAGTCGACGTTGAACCTGGCCTCGGGCCAGGCACCCAGCAGATCCTCCATCAGCGGAATCGGGGCCTTCCCATCCACTCGGGCCTGTGACACGTCGGACCACGGTAGGTCGCTGATCTTGCCGGGGCGGCCACAGGTGCGCTGCAGGTCGTTGTCGTGGAACGCGGTCAGCACACCGTCGGCCGTCACCTGGACGTCAGTCTCGAGGTAGCGATATCCGAGGCCAATGGCGTATTCGAAGGCCTGCATCGTGTTCTCCGGCGCATCGCTGGCTCCGCCGCGATGGGCGAACGGAAGTGGGCCATCCCACTCGAGGAACGGATGACGAGGGGTACTCATGTGGCAAGTATCGTCGGTCGACATGGCTCAAACGATCACTGTTCGCTCACCGTACGATGATTCGGTCATCGGCGAGATCCCGACCCAGACAGCGCAGGACGTAGCGGCCGCAGTCGCGATCGCCAAGACCGCGCTGAAGACACCGCTGCCGTTGTGGAAGCGCGCCGCCATCCTCGACAAGGCGGCGCAGTTGCTGACCGAGCGACGCGACGAGTTCGCCACCATCATCGCCAAAGAGGCAGCGAAGCCGATCA
>JAYVOI010000084.1:0-13455 GCA_043758005.1 Ilumatobacteraceae bacterium | reverse complement strand
TCGTCATGATCAGGGTTGCGAGCGCCGGATCGACCGCAGCACAGCCGCTGGCCGAGTTGGGACCGAGGTCCGTGAACGGCAGGAACGGGATCACGATCGGGCCGTTGACGCCGGCTGCACCCTGGTGGATGTGGGCCGCGATCGGGGTGCCGGTGAGAGCGCTGTACGACAGGTCCCAGCACACCTCGGCGGTGGGGGCCGGGCCTTGGATGATGTCGAAGGTGACGGCAGCGGCGCCGACTCCGTCGGTGTCGCCGACCGGTGATTCGTTGGCACCGGACAGCTGAGCGACGTACGGCGTATTTGCCGATTGGAGGAAGTTGAGCGTTCCTCGGTTGGCGCGAGCGTTGCCGAACGCGATGGTCGGGATGGCGATCGCCGCAGCGAGTCCGACTGCCGTCATGGCAGCCAGCGTTCTCTTGTGCATGTCAGTCCCCTTCGTAGGAATCTTCGTGTCGTCGAATTTCCGCAGCCGCTGGGAAGACCCTAGGCGACCGGGCTCGCTGGACACGCGACAAAGGGCGCCGAAACCTCCCGAAGGAGGTCTCGACGCCCGAGTCGCCACTCGCTACATCAGGACTGGATCAGTACAGGTATCCGATGACGTCGATCACGAAGTGAGTCGCGTTCGCGCCGGCGGCGACCTTCACCGAACCGGAAGCGTCGACTGCCACCTGTGTGCTGACCGCGATGTTCTGGTCGGCACCGGCCCAGTTGATGCTGCTGGTTGCCGGCTGGGTGGTGAGCCCCGCGTTGTACATCGTCAAGAAGCCGCCGTTGCCGCCGACACCGGTCGCCGTCTCGGTGACGGTCAGGGTGACGATGGCTGCGGTCGCGCCCGGGGGCACGGCAATGGTTCGCACCGTGGGTGCGGCCAGTGTGTGACCGGTGGCCAAGCTGATCGTGCGGGTTTCCCCGGCGAGGATCTTGGCGCCTGCCGCATCACGGGAGTCGTATGCACGCAGCGGGGTCGCCAGCAAGTGTGCCTCACCGGCCGGGGCCGGCCCAGAGGCCAGCTGGCCGCGTGCTGCGCCGCCCGGGAAGCCAGCGTTGTGGATGTTGACGTAGTAGTTCGCCGGGTTGGCGACGATGTCGGGAGCCGCCACGATCTCCGGCGCCGTCAGATTGGAACACCCAGTCGCCGAGTTAGCGCCGAAGGTCGCCGGGGTGAAGGCGATGACCGGCGGGTTGGCGACCCCTGCCACACCTGGGTGGATGTGCGCCCCGGTGATCGGGGTCGCGACGTTGCTGTAGGAGAAGTCCCAACAGACCGTTGGGACCGCTGCGTCGAGATCGAACGTGACCGCAGCAGCTCCGGTGGCATCTGGATCGCCGGTTACGGGCACTTCGTTGGCGCCGATCAGTTGGGCCACCAGCGGCGTGTTCGTCTGTGCAACTGGATTCGGACGTGCGTTACCGAAGGCGATCGTTGGCACGGCGATCGCCGCGGCCAATCCCACTGCCGTCAGTGCGAACAGTTTCTTGTTTTCCATATCGGGACTCCCTCTCGTTGGCTTGGATGTCCGCCAAGCGATAGGGGTACCCGTTACGCGCCCGCTCTTAAACCCACTTGTTTCAGATACCGATGCGCTGGGCGAGCAGTTCCCGATGATAGGTCGGATCGCCGAACAAAAGTTCCGACGACTTGGCGCGCTTGAAGTACAGGTGCGCCGGGTGCTCCCAGGTGAACCCGATCCCGCCGTGGATCTGGATGTTCTCGGCCGTGGCATGGAAGTAGGCCTCGCTGCAATACGCCTTGGCCAGCGATGCCACCGAGGGCAGTTCATCGTTGAGCTCTGCTGCACACCACATTCCGTAGTACGCAGCGCTCTTGGCCGACTCGACCTCCAGCAACATGTCGGCACACTTGTGCTTGATCGCCTGGAACGAGCCGATCGGGCGACCGAACTGCACGCGCACCTTGGCGTACTCGACCGCCATCTCCAGCACTTTCTGGGCACCACCGACCTGCTCGGCGGCCAACCCGACCGCCGCGAGGTCGAGGACCGTCGACAGCACCTTCCAGCCATCACCCTCCACACCGATCAGCGTGGCCGGGGTGTCGGCGAACTCGAGCTTGGCCTGCTTGCGGGTCTGGTCCATGGTCGACAGCGCGGTACGCGTCAGGCCGGTGGCCGAGCCGTCGACCGCGAACAGGCTGACCCCCTTGGCCGTCCGGGCGGCGACGAGGATCAAACCGGCGGTGTGACCGTCGAGGACGAACATCTTCGTGCCGTTGAGCGTGAAATCGCCCCCGGAACCCGATGCCTGCATGGTGATCCCTGCTTCGTCCCACTTGCCCGACGGCTCGGTGAACGCCAAGGTGGCCACGGTCTCGCCGCTGGCAATGCCGGGCAGGTGCGTCTTCTTGGCGTTGTCGTCGCCGCTGTGCAGCAACGTGTTGGCTGCAAGCACGACCGACGAGAAGAACGGCGCGCACAACAGGGCGCGGCCCATCTCCTCCAGCACGATGCCAAGCTCGACGTAGCTGTAACCCGAGCCGCCGTACTCCTCGGGGATGTGCAGGCCCTGCAGGCCCATCTGCTCGCCCATCTGGCTCCACACCGCCGGATCGAACCCGTTCTCGGTCTCCATCTGCTCGCGGACCGCGACCTCCGGGCTCTTGGCCTCGAGGAAGGCTCGAACGGTCTTGCGCAGTTCGTCTTGTTCTTCGGTGAAGGCAAAGTTCATGTGCGCAGTGTTGCCGACGTCGCTCCAATCGTGCCAGCCGCAATGTGTACACTTGCGTACTCATGATCGGGATTCGCCAGCTGCGCGCCGACCTCGCCGCCCACGTACGCCGGGCCGCTGGCGGCGAGACCACCGTCATCTCGATCGGCGGCGCCCCCGTCGCCGCTCTCACCCCACTGGCGTTGAGCGATGAGCCGGTCGGTGACGCACCCATCTCATCGCTCGTGGCCTCCGGTGCGCTGATCCCACCACGTCGGCCCGATGGACGCGTTGCCGACGGCACGGTGTCGACGTGGGCCAACGTCCGCCTCGATCGCCTGCTTCGCGAGATTCGCGGATGACGGTCTACCTCGACACCAGTGCTTTGGTCGCCTTGCACTTGGAGGGTCCCGCCCGCGCCGTCGTTGTCGCCGCGCTCGACCGCGATCCGCACTGGTGCAGCAGCGGACTGACGCTGATGGAATCGCTTGCGCTCGTCGACCGGGTCACCGAGGAGCCGGTGCTGCGATCCGACCTCGAGGACCTCGTGCGTCTGTCGTGGGATCGTGTCGCGGTCGTACCTGTCGACCAGCGCTGCCTCGACCGAGCCGGCGCGCTGATGCGCGAGCAGCCGCTACGACTCGCGGACGCGATCCACCTCGCCGCCGCCGACCGGTTGCCACGCCCGGTCCGGTTCGTCACCTTCGACCCGGCACAGATTCCAGTGGCGATGTCGATGGGCTTCGACGTCACATCGACCTAGGTTCGCAACCGAATCGCGGCCTGTGGAGTGTTCCGAGGCACCCACGTGGGCGTGAAACACTCCACACCCGGCCTGTGGAGTGTTCCGAGGCACCCACGTGGGCGTGAAACACTCCACAGGGTCACGACGGGGGTCGACGCCGCAACACGACAGGTCGACATGACTCACTACGGTGGCCGGCGTGCAGTTCGGCCTCTTCAACTTGTCCACCCTGTCGGCGCCACGCGGCGACACCGCTCGGCTGCTGGCCGAGACCCGAGCCGAGGTGCAACTGGCGGAACAGGCCGACTTCGACATCGCCTGGTTCGCCGAGCACCACTTCTCCAACTACTCGATCCTCACGAGCCCACTGCTGGTGGTCGCGCACATGGCACAGGCCACATCGCGAATCCGTCTCGGCCCAGCCGTGATCGTGCTGCCGTTCTACGAGCCGCTGCGGCTCGCCGAGGACGTGTGCCTGACCGATGCCCTCTGTGCCGGGCGACTCGTGCTGGGCCTCGGCTTCGGCTATCAGCCACGGGAGTTCACCAAGTTCGGCGTCCCGTTCGACGACCGATATGAGCGTGGCCTCCACGCATGGGACCTCATCGACCAAGCCCGATCCGGGCACGTGGAGCATGACGGCGGTCGACTCGACGTTGCCGTGACCGCAGCGCAGGATCACATCCCGACGTTCGTGGTGGGTTCGGACCCGCTGGTGATGAAGACGGTCGCCGAGCGACGTGCGACCCCATTCGTCACGCCCGGCCTGCAACCGCTGAGTGCCGCCGTGCGCATGCGCAATGCCTACGCCGAGGTCTACGAGGATCCGATGCCGTTTGCGATGCAGCGGTACGTGTTCGTCAGCAACGATCGGGGCGAGCGCCGAGCGGCGGCCGAGCAGGTGCGCAACGTGGGCAGGATGGCCGGCAACCTCCGCCATCTCGAGCCGAAGATGAAGGCTGCCCATCTCGAGCGACCGCCGCTCGACAACGAACCGTCGCTCGACGACATCGAAGCCGGCGCGTTGATCGGCACCGCAACCGAGGTCACCGACCGGATCATCGCCGAAGCGGAGGCGTTGAACCTGACCCACCTGTCGTGCTTCATCCGGCTGGCCGACATGCCCCACGACGTCGCCATGCGCTCGATCGAATCGTTCGGCACCGACGTGATCCCCGCCGTCCACCAGGCTCTCGTCGGGCGCGAATGAGGTATCCCCACTACTCACATCGCGCCCAACGAAGCTCGACGGGCGCGATGTGAGTAGTGGGAGTACCGGAATCGCGCCCGACCCGGCCTCGTCAGCGGGCGATGGGTGGGACGGAGTAGCCGCCGACGAGGTCGCTGATCAACCCGGCGACGGCGATCGAGCGGTAGTCGTGCAGGTACGGCGACACCACCTGCACACCCACCGGCAAGCCGCCGGACGTGAAGCCCACCGGAGCCGAGGTCGAGGGCAGATACGCCGAGCCGATCAGCGCGGGCCACGCCTCGAGCGCGAGGTAGGGCACGATCGAGCCATTGACGACGACCTCGCGGTCGGCCCACGTTCCTTGGTGTTGGTGCAGGAACGCGGGCGTCAAGGTGATGGGGCACAGCAAGACATCGACGTGTTCGAAGAACTCTGCCCACTGCAATCTGCGACGAGCCCGCTGGCGATCGGCGCGCAGCCACTCGTTGTGGCTGACATCTCGTTCGCCGTCGCTGATGTTGCAAGCGGCGCCGATCAGCCACCCACCGGTCTGCCAGGCCTCGGAGAAATCGAACTGCGGGCGCGCACCGCGATCGACCGCAACTCCAATGCGGTTCAGGTGCTCGGTGACGCCATCGAGGATCGCGAGCATCTCGTCGTCCATGGGGACAGACGGTTCCTCGAACCAGGTCGCCACCCGCAGCGATCGCAGATCAGCGACGTCGGCTCGCGGTAGGTCGAGCCGCCACCCGACGGCGCGATCCGGCGCCGGTCCGGCGACGATGCCGAAGAGCATCGCAAGGTCAGCAGCACTGCGGGCAATGGGCCCAAAGACGTTGACGTCGCTCTCGGTCACGCCACCGTTCGGCTCGTCGAGATAGCCCAGCGTGGGGACAGCCCCGAACGAGGGCTTGTGGCCGAAGATTCCACAGAAGGCCGACGGCACCCGCACGGATCCGCCGATGTCGGTACCGATCTCGAAGCTCGTCATGCCGCACGCCACCGCGGCGGCCGCACCGCCCGACGATCCACCTGGCACCCGCGCCAGGTCCCATGGGTTGTTGGTGGTCCCGAACATCTCGTTGAACGTCTGGAAGTCGCCTGACCACAGCGGCACGTTGGTCTTCCCGAACACGATCGCGCCGGCGTTCTTGATCGACGCGACGACGGGTGCATCGTGCTGCGGGACGTGATCCAGCAACATCGGTGATCCACCGGTCGATCGGATTCCCGCGGTGGCGATGGCGTCCTTGATCGTCACGGGCAGCCCATGAAGCGCCCCCCACGATCGCCCGTTCGCAGTCGCCTCGTCCGCAGCCGACGCCCGCTCGCGTGCGCCATCGACCGCCAGGGTGCAGACCGCGTTGACCTGCGGACCGAGCCGCGCGATGCGCGCCAGTTGGGCCTCGAGCAGTTCCACGGATCCGAGCTCTCGGGCGCGGATCGCCGCCGCCTGCTCGGTTGTCGTCCACAGCGCTGGGTCAGTCTCGGGCACCGGCGAAGCGTAGCGACACGCGTTCTCGCTATCGTCGGCGCATGACCACTCTGCACTGGGCCGACAGTCGCCTCGAGATCCATCGTGTCGTGGTGGGCCCGTACGAGAACAACGTGTTCGTGCTGCGTTGCCGCGAGACCGGCGAGGCGGTGCTGATCGATGCCGCCAACGAGCACGAGCAATTGCTCGAGCTGTGCCGGAACCTCGGTGTGCGCAGGGTGCTCGAGACGCACGGCCACTGGGACCACATCCAAGCCGTGCCGGCCATGCGTGAGGCCGGGTACGAGGTGGCGGTCACCGCCGCCGACGCCCCCCGCCTGAAAGATGTGGGGTACGACGTGTTCATCGACGACGCGGAGATCATCGAGGTCGGCAAGCTACGACTGGAGGCCATTCACAACCCGGGTCACACCGCCGGCTCGGTCAGCTTCAAGGTGCAGGGCGCACCGGTGCTGTTCAGCGGCGACACCTTGTTCCCCGGTGGGCCAGGCAACACCAAGCTCGACGGTGGCGACTTCACGACCATCATCCATTCGATCGACACGTCACTCTTCACCCTCCCCGCCGACACGATCGTCATGCCCGGCCATGGGGTCGACACGACCATCGCTCGCGAGCGGCCGCAGCTCGCCAGTTGGGTCGCCCGTGGCTGGTGACACCGCCACCATTGCCGCCCCCACGTCACGCCAATCGTTGACGCTCGACGACTTTCTCGACACTCGCTCGGCGGGCTTCGACCTCGTCCGTCTGGTCCTGGCGTTCCTGGTGCTCGTCAGCCACACCTGGCCACTCGGCGGTTTCGGCAGCGAGCCGGTCTCCCCACTCGCGCCGAAGGTGCTGACGCTCGGCGGCTTCGCGGTCGGTGGGTTCTTCGCCCTCAGTGGCCTGATGGTCGGCCGCAGCGCGCTGCGGCGGCGCTCCGGCGTATTCGCCAAGGCCCGATTTGCCCGACTGATGCCGGGCCTGTGGGTGGCGATGGTGGTGAGCGCGTTCGTCGTCGCCGTGATCGGATGGGTCCATCGCCATCACGCCCTCGGCGGTTACTTCACGCTGCGGCCCGATGGGCCTTTCGCCTACGTCGGCCGCGGCGCGACCTTGCCGGTGTCGTTCTCGCACGGCATCGCCGACGTGTTCACGACCGACACTCCGTACGGCGTCACCACCGGTGGCAGCTTCATCAACGGCTCGCTGTGGACACTGCCGTACGAGGTCCGCTGCTACCTGGTCATCGGCGTCGTGGCGGTGGTGGCGCGTCGATTCGGCGGTCGCCGCACGATCACGATCGCCTGGCTGCTCTCCCTCGCCCTCGCCCTCGGTTACGCCAAGCGAGTCGATCTGACCAGCTTCCTCGTCAGCCCGTATGCGGATCGTCAGCTCGCCGCCTTCCTGTTCGTCTTCCTCACCGGCACGCTCGTGGCAGCGTGGGCTCACAAGATTCGGCTGTTCGGTTGGGTCCCGGTGGCAGTCCTCGTGATCGCCATCGTCGCTGGGCGCAGTTCGGCGTTCTGGAGCGAGCACATCACCCAGGCGTCGATGGCGGTGATCCTGCCGCCAGTGGCAGCACTGCTCGGCCCCATCGCCCGGGTGTTGCGCGGGGTGGACCTCTCGTACGGCCTGTACCTGTACGCCTGGCCGATGCAACAGCTGGTCGCACTCTTCCACTGGACGTCGCGGCCGGCCACCTTCATCGTCGTGTCGACCGCGCTGGCGTCGACCTGCGCCGCCGCCAGTTGGTTCGCGATCGAGCGACCCTCGATGGCGTGGGCGCGCCGACGATGACACAGGGCGAGGATCACCCACCGGCGCTGCGCTACGACCAACGGCCGGCCGATCGCACCCCGATCCACACGATCGCACTCCCGGCCACACCGACCCGCGACCGCAACATCGTCGCGTCGGCATGGGTCGAGGCGCCCGGGGAACTGCTGAACCTCGGCGCCGATCTGGTGGACCATCCCGAAGCCGAGTACAAGCGGCGGATCGGTCCGTGGTTGCTGTGGCGTGCCGGCCCCGCGGCCGGAGGCGACGCCCGATACTGGGCGTGCCGCGACGACGACCTCGGCGTGCAGCACACGTTCCGCCTCTTCCCCGACAACACCGGTGATGGCACCGGGCCGAGCGGCGTGCGGCACACCCGGTTCCGCGCCTGGAAAGAAGATCTGCTGGGCAGGTGACGCCGCTGGTCGTAGCATTGAGTCCGATGGTGACCATGGTTCCGGCGGCTCTCCCCGTCGCCAACGAGACTGCCGAGGTTCGCAGCGACGGTCGACCGACGCCGGCGTTGCGCGAAGAACTGCGTCGCATCGCCTCGTGGCGCAATGCCGGTTCAGTCGTCGGCCTCTACGTCCAGACCGGAGTGCTGATCTGGCTGAGCGTGCGCTACGTGTGGACGCTGCCGCTGACGTTCTTGTTGATGGGTAGGGCCTTCGCCCAGTTCGCGTCGCTGATGCACGAGGCGGCCCATCGCCTGCTGTTCGCCGACAAGGGGACCAACGATTGGATCGGTAGGTGGGTGCTCGGCTTTCCTGCGTTCACCTCGACCGACGCCTATCGCCGCGTGCACATGGCGCATCACCGCGACGAGTTCGGTCCCGACGAGCCCGACATGGCGCTGTACGCGGGCTACCCGATCGGGCCGGCCAGCTTCCGGCGCAAACTGATCCGGGATGCGACAGGCCAGACCGGCTTGAAGTTGATGCGCCAACTGCTCGGCAACATCCGGTCGCGCGATCGCCGGTCGCGCCGCACAGTGTGGAAGATCCTGGCGGTGCAAGCAGTGCTGCTGGCGGCAGCGATCGCCTCCGGGCATTGGTGGCTGTACCCGGTCCTGTGGCTGGCGCCGTACCTCACCGTGTGGCGGGTGATCAACCGTCTGCGTTCGATTGCGGAACACGGTGGAATGCAGCGGTCGAAGGATCGCCGCCAGACCACCCACTCCGTTCGACAGCACCTGCTCGCCAGGTTCCTGCTCGTGCCGTACCACATCGGTTGGCACCTCGCTCACCATGTCGATTCCGGTGTCCCGTTCCGCAACCTGCCCCGGTTCCATCGGGCACTCAGCGACGCCGGCTACGTCGACAGTACGTTCGAATACGCCTCGTACCCGGCGATCTGGCGAGCCTTGAGGTCCTGAGCCGCCTGGAGTGGGGGGAAACACCTCGTCCGTGCCCGACAGGGGTTTCCACTACCGCCATAGGGGAAATACACTGGTTGCCATGACCACAGCCGCCCACGAGCTGTTCCGTATCGACGAACTGCATGCAAAGCCGGCGCTCACCGAGTCAGCGGCCAATGAATACGCAGCTCACGAGGCTGCCCACGCCGCTGACGGCACGTCCACCCTGGCGGCGGGCGACGAGATCCTGCGGGGACTTTCCCTGACGGTCAACGCCGGCGAGGCACACGCGATCATGGGGCCAAACGGCTCGGGGAAGAGCACGTTGGCCAGCACGTTGCTGGCCTCGCCGGAATACGTGGTGACGTCGGGCCGGATCTACTTCCAAGGCGACGACATCACCGACTGGCCGCCCGACGTGCGCGCCAAGGCCGGGATGTTCCTGGCGTTCCAGTATCCACAGGAGATTCCAGGCGTCTCGGTCATCAACTTCTTGCGCCAAGCCCTGTCGGCACGCAAGGGGATCGATCTGAGCGTGCTCGAGTTGCGATTGGCGACCATGGACTGGATGAAACGACTCGGCATGGACTCGTCGTTCGTCGACCGGTATCTCAACGAAGGGTTCAGCGGCGGCGAGAAGAAGCGCAACGAGATCATGCAGATGGCCATCCTCGAGCCGGATCTGGCGATCCTCGACGAGACCGACAGCGGTCTCGACATCGATGCGTTGCGGACCGTGGCGAAGGGGATCCGCGAGATTCGCAGCGATCGGCCGCAGATGGGCGTGGTCCTGATCACGCACTATCAGCGACTGCTCGACGAGGTGCGGCCCGACCACGTGCACATCCTGGTCGGCGGGCGCATCGTCGCCAGTGGCGGCATGGAGCTGGCGGCACAACTCGAGCGTGACGGGTACGAGGCGTTCCGATGAGCACGACCACACTCGACACCGCCGCCGTCAAGGCTCAGTTCCCACTCCTGCAGCGCGAGATCAACGGGCAGCCGCTGGTCTACCTCGACTCGGCCAACACCTCGCAGAAGCCGCGTTCGGTGATCGACTCGATGACCCGATTCATGGAGACGTCGTATGCGCCGATCAACCGCAGCGCCTACCTGCTGGCCGCCGAGGCAACCGACGCATACGAGGGCGCCCGCAAAGCCGTGCAGCGGTTCATCAACGCTCCACTCGCCGACGAACTGATCTTCACCAAGAACGCCACCGAGGCGCTGAACCTGGTGGCCTACAGCTGGGGCCGTGCCAACCTGCAACGCGGCGACGTGGTCGTGCTGACCCAGATGGAACACCACGCCAACATCGTGCCGTGGCACATGCTGGCGGCAGAGCGCGGCATCGAGCTGCGCTGGGTGCCGTTGACCATCGACGGGCTGCTCGACCTCAGCGACCTCCCGGCTCTGCTCGATGGCGCCAAGGCGTTCGCCTTCACGGCCATGAGCAACGTCCTCGGCACCATCACGCCGGTCCGCCAACTCTGCGATGCGGCCCACGCCGCCGGTGCGCTGGCCATCGTCGACGGATGTCAGTACGTGCCGCACAACGTCACCGACGTGCAGGCCTGGGACGCCGATTTCGTCGCGTTCAGCAGCCACAAGATGTGCGGCCCGTCGGGGATCGGCGTGCTATGGGGGCGCGAGTCACTGCTCGAGGCCATGCCCCCGTTCCTCGGCGGCGGCAACATGATCCTCGACGTGCGACTCGATGGATTCACGCCAGCGGAGCTCCCGGCCAAGTTCGAGGCCGGCACTCCCCCGATCGTCGAAGCCATTGGTCTCGGAGCAGCCGTCGAGTTCCTCGAGGGGCTCGGCATGGCCAACGTCCGCCGCCACGAGATGGAGATCGCGACGTATGCGATGACCACGCTCAACGACCGGTACGGCGACGACATCTGCCTGCACGGCCCGACCAACGTGGAAGTCCGCGGCGCGACATTCAGCTTCGGCTTCCGCAACATCCACCCGCACGATCTGTCCCAGGTGCTCGATCAACGCAACATCTGCCTGCGTGCCGGCCACCACTGCGCAAAGCCGCTGATGCGATTGCTCGGTGTCAACGCCACCGCCCGGGCAAGCTTCTACTTGTACAACGACCACCACGACGTCGACGCTCTGGCAGATGCGCTCGACGGCGCCAGCGATATCTTCGGGCTCTGAGCCGAAGAGGGGAGCACACATCATGCCGGGCCTCGAAGACCTGTATCGCGAGATCATCCTCGACCACTACCGCACGCCACGCAATCGTGGCGAGCTGCCACCACCGGCCGCGCACGCGGTCGGTCACAACCCGCTCTGCGGCGACGAGATCGACGTCTACCTGCAGATCGACGGCGACACGGTGACCGATGTGAAAGTCGGTGGCCAGGGCTGCTCGATCTCGCAGAGCTCGGCGTCGATGATGAGCCAGGCGGTGAAGGGGAAGTCGGTCGCGGAGGTGCGCGCACTCGTGCGCCGCTTCAAAGGGATGATGTCGATCGAGGAGGAGGCACCGGACGAAGACCAGGTGCCCGTCACCGAGGTCAAGCTCGGTGACCTCGAAGCCCTCCAAGGCGTCGTCAAGTTCCCGGTGCGAATCAAGTGTGCGACCCTCGCGTGGAACACCTTGATCGAGGCCATGGCCACCTCGGCATGACGCCGGCGTTCGATGCGATCGCGCCTCACCCCGATGGCGTCGACGCGGACGATCAACTGATCCACGAGCGGGCCTACGTGGTGCGCGCCTATCGCCATGGCACCGATCAATTGATCCTGCGCGGGTCGGTCCGCGATCAGAAGCCGCCCGGGCTGTACATCGCCGACGACGACGAACCGCTCACAATCCATCACATGATCGTCGATCTCACCATCGCCATCCCCTCGTTGGAGATCGTCGCGGCCGAGGCGGTGCTCGAGACGCATCCGCATCCCACGTGCAAGCGAATCGAGGACCACTACGGCAATCTGGTTGGTCTGTCGATCGCCCGCGGGTTCACCCACAAGATCCGTGAACTGTTCGGCGGGCCGCGCGGCTGCACGCACACCACTGCGCTGTTGCAGGCGATGGCCCCTGTCGCGATCCAATCGATCTGGTCCTTCAACATGGCCCAGGCGCGCGACAAAGGCGACGGTCCGTTGAACACCGCAGAAGCGAGCAAGCGAGCCTTGATGGCCAACGTCAACACGTGTCACGTGTGGGCCGAAGACGGCGATCACGTCGCCGGCCTGCGACGCGGCGAGCCGATGGATGTACCACTGTGGATCACCAAACGCTTCGACGAGCTCGGCCGTGACCCCCTGACGTGGCGCAACCAGGAGTAGAGCCGAAGTCGGTTCAGGCAGGTCGTTACACTTCCCACGTGGCCGAGACTCCTGCGAGGACCACCGACCCCTGGGTCGAGTCTCCTTGGGTCGGCGAGGAGATCACCGAACGTGGGTTGGCCCCGCAGATGGCGGCGATCGCCCGGCAGTACCACACGGACGGATTCGCGGTGATTCCGGGTGTGGTCGGCCACGACCTCGTCATGCGTGTCGTCGAAGACATGATCGAACCGCTGGGCGAGAGCCACAGGGTTCAGGACGCGTGGAAGTTCAGCGGTGCGGTCCGCGAGCTCGCGGTCATGCCGGCGGTGCTCGACGTGTTGCGCACCCTGTACGGCCGTGAACCCGTGCCGTTCCAGACGCTCAACTTCGAGTATGGAACGCAGCAGCGGGCGCACTCCGACACCGTCCACTTCAGCTCACTACCGCGGCGATTCATGTGCGGGGTGTGGGTCGCGCTCGAAGACATCGACAGCCGCAACGGACCGGTCTTCTACTACCCCGGATCACAGCGCCTGCCTGACCCGTTCTTCCAACGATTCGGCCTCGAGGCCGGCCTCGGGAGCTACCCGGACTACGAAGCGGCCCAAGAGGCGCTGCTCGCCGCCCACGGCCTGGCCCCGGTCGAGTTCCACGCCAAGGCGGGCGACATCTTGATCTGGTCCGCCAACCTTGTGCACGGTGGAAAGCCGATCCTCGACGAGGGTCGCACGCGCTGGTCTCAGGTCACGCACTACTTCTTCGAGGGGTGCGTGTACGTGACGCCCATGTACAGCGACCCAGAGATCGGCGAATGGTTCGTTCGCCTCGATCTCGAGAACATCGCAACCGGTCGTCCCGTGGTCCAGTCCTACAACCACCAGCCCGTTCACTTCGAGGACCTGGGGAACGGTCGTTCACGGATTCACCGCGGTGCACAGGGCGCTCCG
>JAYVOI010000083.1:0-5859 GCA_043758005.1 Ilumatobacteraceae bacterium | reverse complement strand
GAATCGATGGTCACACCACGGCACGATGGGCTGGACCTGTTCCGCAGCGGCTGACCGTCGGGGTCCGGGCCACGATCACGCTCGAGGGCCCGTACCTCGACAGTGACCGGCTGTGGATCGCCCGGGTCGATCTGCCGCAACCGGTGTTCACATGGTTGGCGGTGCACGGTCAACCGATTCGCTACGGCTACGTCGAGCGACCATGGCCCATCGCGATGTACCAGAACGTGTACACGACCGAACCGGGCAGCGCCGAGATGCCGAGCGCGGGCAGGCCGTTCACGCCCGAGGTCATCACCCGGCTCGTCGCCAAGGGCATCGGCGTGTCACCCCTGGTGCTCCACACCGGCGTGGCATCACTCGAATCGACCGAGCTCCCCTACCCGGAGCGGGCGCGAGTCCCGGCGACGACTGCGACGCGGGTCAACGAATCCCACCGTGACGGCGGCCGGGTGATCGCCGTCGGTACGACGGTCGTTCGAGCCCTCGAAGCAGCGGGAGACGAGTGCGGCATCGTGCACCCGTTCGATGGTTGGACCGATCTCGTGATCACCCCCGACCGAGGTGTGCGTGTCGTCGACGGCTTGCTGACCGGTTGGCACGAGCCAGAGGCGTCGCACCTGTTGATGCTCGAAGCCGTCGCTGGTCGGGCGCTGCTCGAGTCGTCGTACACCGCCAGCCTGCAGGAGGGCTACCTCTGGCACGAATTCGGCGACATGCATCTGATCCTGCCCTAGGGTTGGCGGCACCAAGCCACCACACAAGGAGACAACCATGCCGGCAAAGGGAACTGCGGAATGGAGAGGCGACGTGCCGACTGGAACCGGGACGTTCACTGCTGGGGACAGCATCAGCGGGGGCTACACGTTCAAGTCCCGCTTCGAGGATGGCCCTGGCTCCAACCCCGAGCAACTGATCGCCGCAGCGCATGCGGCATGCTTCTCGATGGCACTGTCGAGCATCCTCGCCAAGGCGGGCACCCCGCCCGAGTCGATCCGAACCGAGGCCGCTGTCACGCTTCGGCTGATCGAGGGTGCACCCACGATCACCAAGATCGAGTTGTCGACGGTCGGAACCGTGGCCGGCATCGACGAGGCCACCTTCACGGAACACGCCATGGCGGCAAAGGCAGGATGCCCGGTCAGCAAGGCTCTCGCAGGCGTGCCCGAGATCACCTTGGAAGCGCACCTCGCCGGCTGACGGCCACGATTCGAGCGACGGCCTCGGCGTTCACCTGGATTGCAATCTCCACGTCACGTTCCCGGCAGCGAGGCAGTGACGAATCGCTGGTGCGGATCGAACACAACACGCCCGCCGACGATCGTCGCCACAACCTGTAGCTGCTTGTCGAGCAACACGATGTCGGCCGCGCCTCCCGGCACGAGGCGGCCGATGTCGCTTCGCCGCGCCAGCCGAGCCGGTGTCATCGATGCCGCCATCGATGCCTCGGCCAACGTACAACCGGTGAATGCGATCAGGTTGCGCACGGCCTCGTCGAACCGCAACACGCTGCCGGCCAGCACGCCACCCGAGGTGTGCGCCCCGGTCGCATCGACGGCCACCGAGGTCTCCCCGACGCGGTACGCGCCGTGTGGCAGGCCGAGCGCGGAGATCGCGTCGGTCACGAGCGCGATTCGATTCGGCCCCAATGCCCGCCATGCCAGCCGCACCATCGTCGGGTCGACGTGCAGCCCGTCGACGATCAGCCCGGCGATCAAGCCGGAGTCAGCGAGCGTTGCTCCGGCGACACCGGGCGACCGGGCGGTGATCGGGCTCATCGCGTTGAACAGGTGGGTGACGCCGTCGACCCCGGAAGCGATGGCGGCGCGCATGTCGGCCGCGTCGGCGTCGCTGTGGCCGGCGCAGACCACGACACCCGTCGACACCAGGCGCTCGATTACGGCAGTGGCATTCGGCAACTCGGGCGCAAGCGTGACCATGGCGACGCCGGTGTCGCGGCGCCATCCGTCAACGGCCTCGAGCGAGGGCTGGCGAAGTCGATGCACCGGATGCGCGCCGGCGCGCACCGGATTGAGGAACGGGCCTTCGAGGTGCACGCCGAGGGAGCGCGCCCCGCCGTGCGGCTGGCTGTTCGACCACGCCGTGATCGCAACAATCGCAGCCCCGGTCTCCGGCATGGACGAGGAGATCACGGTTGGCATGAACGATGTGACACCACACTGCACGACAAACGCAGCGACCTCGCCGACCCGCGTCGGCTCGGTCGCCAGATCGACCCCGCCTGCTCCGTTGACCTGCAGATCGATGAAGCCCGGCAGCACCCAGCAGTCCCGGGCGTCGATGACGTTGTCGGCGTGGCCACCATCCGGCGGATCCACCGCGGCGATGCGTGCTCCATCGACGACGACCTGCGCGTTGGCGCCCCGGATTGCGAACGAGGTCATGAGATCGGCCGCGGCGCCACGTCCCTCAGCAGTACTGGCGGACGGTTGGGTACGGGTCCACTGCGGGCCCACCACCGGGATGGATCTCGAAGTGGAGATGATTTGCGGTGGTGTCGCCGGTGTGGCCGACGTAGCCGATGACCTCGCCGGCGGCGACGCTGCGCGATGGCCCCTCCCATGACGAGAGGTGGGCGTAGAAGTAGCGGTTCCCGTCGTCTCCAGCGAGTGAGATGGAGTTGCCCCCGAGGTTGGTGGTCCGCATGTTCGCGAACCCCGAGACCACCGCGACCAACGGGGTGCCGTACGGGCTCATCATGTCGACGCCCTCGTGCTTGCGCCCGCCCGGTCGAGGCGCTCCGAACGTGTCGCCGAAGGCGCTCGGACCGGCAACGGGGCAGACCCACGATCCCCCGGAGATCACCGGTTCCGGGGCCGGTGGCGGTTCCGGTACGGGGTCGGTCGCGGGCGGCTCGGTGGACGGGGTTGGTTGGCTCGACCGCGATGGCGTGGGGGCGGGCGGAAGCGACGCCGCAGGCTTCACCCCTCCCCCTCGTGCTGGGATGGGCGCGACGGCGACGGCGGCTGAGGCATTCGAAGCAGTGACCGTCAACGCCGCCGCGGCCTGCGCTTCGCGGTTGGCGGTCGCCTTCGCCTCGTCTTGCTTCTGTTTGGCAACCTGCGCCTCGTACGCCCGCTTGACCTCGGCATTCTTCAACTGCTCGCGAAGCGTGGCGAGATCGGAGAGTTGCGCATCGATCTCCGCCTGGCGGGCAGCGAGGTCGGCGACGAGCTGCACGTTCTGGGCCTGTAGCGCGTCGAGGTGAGCTTGGCGGATGTCGAGGTCGCTTCGTGCGGCGTCCAGGGTGTCGAGGTCAGTGGCACCGACATCCAGGGCAATGTTCTTCAGCACATTCATCTGCATCGTCTCGGTCACATCGCCCGTGACCAGCAGGATCGACGGGGCAGCGCCGCCGGTGAATCGATCGATGGCGATTCGCGCAAGACCGGTCTGCAGGTCGCTGTATTGCGCGGACGCCGCAGCGATCTCGGCCTGGCTCGTCTGGATCTGCGCGGCAACGTCTTGCTGGCGGGCCTGTGCCTCCGACCATCGTTGTGCCGTCTTGTCGGCCTTGGCCTGCACTCGAAGGATTTCGGCAGCCGCTTGCTCAGAGGACACCGGGGCGTTGGATGCGACCGCGATGCGCGTCGGAACCACCGTGGCGATCAGCGCCATGATCACCACCGTCCGCCCGACTCGCCGACGTGAGACCGGTCCGCCCCCCATATATTTCAATCTCATGTCGGCCCAAGGCTAACTCCGACATGAACTCGTAACAAGTCAACCCGAATGGCCGAGAACCAGACCCAGACTGCGCTCGATGTACCCGAATTCGGCGGCCAGATTCTCGCGGAACGACGGCCGGGTCTCGGCCATGCCGACGAGCCACAATCCGAGTGCGACTTCGAGCGCCGCAATGAATGCGTCGAGGTGCTCGATCTGGTCGACCGGCAACGGACGGTGCTCGGTGTAGCCCCGGATCAACGCCTCGTTGAAGGACGCGTAATCGTCGCGGTGTCGTAGCTCCCAGAGCGCAACGGCCACGTCGTAGATCCGATAGCCGAAACCACAATCGTCGAAGTCGATCAGTTGCGCCTGGCGTCCGGCGAACAGCACGTTGTCGAGGTGCGCATCGGCATGGATCAAGCCGAACACCTCGGGCCCTTGACCCAGTTGCTGCATGACACCGCGGACCTTGTCGGCAACCTCCGTGAAGCGTCGATGCAGGTTCACGGGCAGCAACTTCCAAGCGTCGGCTGCGTCGACGTTCCCATAGACCATCGTGTTGCCGAAGTACGCCTCGTGGTCCCACCGAATGCGGATGAACCCATCCGGGCGCTGCCAGTGATCGGCGCCGTGGAGTCGACGTCACGCCATGCCGAGCCGGACGATGCACACGAAGGAGGAACTGGCCGTCGGGTGCGCCTCCGGCGGTTGTCACCCGGAACGTCGTGTTCTCTCCGTGGGCGACGAGACGCAGGCGCGGTTCGACCACGTCGTAGTGGGCCATCGCCTCGACAGCGATGCGCCGCATCTGGGCGACCTGGTCGCGATGTGCCGCGGTGAGCCCTTCGCTCATGTGTGCGACCGTACTGCGTCCCCTCGTCGCCCGCGTTGACTCCTTGACTGTCTCATCAATCGGTCATACGTTGCGCCGATGACCCGACGAGTGATCTGCATCTCACGCCTTCTCGGTGCCGGCGGCGGCGACGTTGGTCGCATGGTTGCTGACCGCATGGGCTACCGATTTGTCGACGAGGAGATCGTGCAGCAGGCAGCCGAGGCCAACGGTGTGTCGGTCGAGGAACTCGCCGATGCCGAACGACGGACGAAGGTCATCGACCGGTTGACGCGCAACCTGGCGGCCGCCGGAGGCGGCGCTGGCCTGATGTCGTCGGGCGCGGGCACGATCGACTTCGGCGGTGGCACCGATCCCAAGTCCCTGCGCGCGTTGATTCAGAAGTCGATCCACGAGACCGCTGATCGAGGCGATGTCGTGATCGTGTCGCACGCCGCCTCCTACGCGCTGGCCGGGAACGACAACGTGCTGCGCGTGCTGGTGACTGCGTCGCCGGCAACTCGTGCCAGCCGCACGGCAGAAGCGGGCTCGCTCGATGGCAAGAAGGCGGCCAAAGCGGTTGCCGACAGCGACACCCGTCGCGCTGCGTATCTGAAACTCTTCTACAGCGTCGGCGACGAGCTCCCGACGCACTACGACCTCGCGCTCAACAGCGACTCGTTGTCGATCGAGTTGATGAGCGACGTCGTAGTACGGGCCGCGTCGGCGCCCTGACGGTCGGAGGGTGACCCGGGCCGTTGGCCCGGGTCACCACTCGCACTACTTCGCTACGGCGTCATGCACAGCACGTAGACCGTGCCGCTCGCTGAGCCGTCGCCATTCCCGTCGTCGTCGGTGCCGTCGTC
This sequence comes from Ilumatobacteraceae bacterium, assembly GCA_043758005.1. Classification (GTDB taxonomy): domain Bacteria; phylum Actinomycetota; class Acidimicrobiia; order Acidimicrobiales; family Ilumatobacteraceae; genus JAENVT01. The sequence goes on along the minus strand of JAYVOI010000083.1, from coordinate 471 downwards.
AGATCCGTCGTGCGATCCGTCAGATCCATTGCTGGATGTGTACTTGGAGTCGCTGGACCCGTCGCTGGACCCGTCGCCGTGGTCCCCACCATCGTCGTTCCCGACGATCTCGCCGAACCATCCCGTCGGATCGCTGTCCGTCGAGCTCGGGTTGCTGGCACGAACCGACCAGCCGTCGGTCTGGGTGCTGACGCCGCCGCTGATGGCAACATCGCCGTCCGCGCAGCTGGCAGTCGCGCTGCCGACATTGGAGTGTTCGTCGGCGGTCACCGTGATCGCGCTCGTGACGACCTTCACATTTCCGACGCTGCCTGCGGGACCAGCTGGGCCAGCTGGGCCTTGGGCACCAGCGGCGCCCGCGTCACCCTTGGCGCCGGCGGGACCAGCAGGACCAGCAGGACCGGCGGGACCAGCGGGGCCTGTCGCTCCGGCGCCACCTGAGCTACCGGCCGGACCGGCAGGACCCGCGGG
>JAYVOI010000082.1:0-5878 GCA_043758005.1 Ilumatobacteraceae bacterium | reverse complement strand
GCAGGTTGCTCGCCACCGTGCCGGAGAACAGGTACGGCTTCTGCGGGACGAGCCCGATGCGACCCCACAGGGTGTGTGGGTCGAGATCCCGAACATCGACCCCGTCGACCAGCACCTCGCCCGATGTCGCGTCGAACAGGCGTGGGATCAGGCTGAGCAGTGTGGTCTTGCCGGACCCGGTGCTGCCAATGACGGCTGTCACCTGACCCGGCTCGGCGACCATCGACACGTTCGTCAGCACCGGAGCCTCGGCGCCGGGGTAGTGGAAGCCGACGTTGCGCAGTTCGAGCCTGCCGGCCATGTGCAACTCGGTGACCGGCACTTCGGCGCGCACGACCGACGACGGAGTATCGAGCACCTCGACGATTCGCTCGGCGCACACGGCAGCGCGGGGCACGAGGATGACCATGAACGTGGCCATCATCACTGCCATGATGATCTGGGCCAGATAGCTGAGGAAAGCGATGAGGGCGCCGATCTGCATCTGGCCCTTGTCGATCCGACCGGAGCCGAACCACAGCACAGCGACGCTCGACGAGTTGAGGACCAGGATCACGATGGGGAAGAAGAACGCCTGCAGTCGCCCGGCACGCAGAGCGGTGTCGGTGAGGTCGGCGTTGACATCGCCGAACCGCTGAGCTTCTGCGGGTTCGCGCACGAACGCGCGGACCACGCGGATGCCGGTGATCTGCTCGCGCAGCACTCGGTTGACGGTGTCGATGCGCTCCTGCATCTTGCGGAACTGAGGGACCATGCGCGAGACGACGCTGAGGATGCAGATCACCAGCACCGGGATGCTGACCGTGAGGATCCACGACAGGCCGCCATCTTCGCGGATGGCCATCACGACGCCGCCGACGGCCGTGATCGGTGCCGCCACCAGCAGGGTGCACGTCATCAACACCAACATCTGCACCTGCTGCACGTCGTTGGTGATCCGGGTGATCAGCGATGGCGCCCCGAACTGACCCATCTCTCGGGCGGAGAAGTCGGAAACCTGATGGAAGATTCCGCTGCGCACGTCTCGACCGAACCCCATCGCGGCCTTGGCGCCGAAGTAGACGGCGGTCGCCGCGCAGACGATCTGCAGCAGCGTGATCAGCAGCATCACGCCGCCTGTCGACCAGATGTACCCGGTGTCGCCGCGGGCGACACCCTTGTCGATGATGTCGGCGTTCAGGCTCGGCAGGTAGAGCGCGGCGATCGTCTGCGCCGCCTGCAGCACCAGCACGGCGACGAGTTGCGGTTTGTAGTCGCGCAGGTAGGTGCGCAGCAATCGGATCAACATCAGCCCGACACCACCCGACGTGTGCGGTTGCGCATGCCGTCGAGCAGCAGCGAGACGATCTCCTCCGGCGGCATCACCGCACCGTCGGCGGTGAGGGCCGGATGGGTGCCGGCGAGTGTGAGGCCGCGCAGCAACTGGGCTGTGGCAGCGGGGCTGCGCCGCAACCGGTGGCGATCGGGCTCGATCATGGCGATCAGGGCAGCGACATCGGGGCGGTCGATCGTGTTGGTGCGTGCGGCGGGTTTGGGCACTCCGGCGATCGACATCAGCTGCCACACGCCGGTCAGCCGGGCCTGCAGGATCCGCACCGCTTCCACGAGGCGGCGTTCGAGTGAACCGGCGTTGCCGATCGCCTCGAGCTCCTTGGCGACCTGCGCCGGATCGTACGCCGCATCGACCGTCGCCTGCAGCAACGACTCGATGTCGGGAAAGGCTCGGAAGATCGTGCCCTCGGCGATTCCTGCGGCTTCGGCGATCTGTCGAGTCGTGATGGCTGAGCCGTGCACCAGCAGCAGCGGCAGCGTCGCGGCCACGATGGCCGCGCGGCGCTCGGCCGGCGGCAGCGGTGCTGCGCGACACTTCCTCGGCGCCTCCAGTGGTGCGTGTTCGCGACTCGGCATGCCGTGAACAATACATGAGTGAGAACTCACTCACACAGCGAGTTTCTGGCGATGTGAGCCGGATCGCGCGGACGGGCTCACACCAGGTCGGTCACCGTCGCGGTGTGAGCCGGGTGTCGCCGTCCGCGCGCGGACGGGCTCACACCAGGGCGGTGGTCAGCGGGCGATGAGGACGGGGATGTCGGCTTCGCGCATCACTGCGCCGGCGACCGACGGGACCAGCAGCTTGCTGAACCAGCTCCGCTCGTGCGAGCCGATCACGATGACATCGGCCTCGTGGTGGTGGGCGGCGTTGAGGATCGCGGTGGCCGGGTCCCCGACTTCGCCGACGACCTGTGGGTGCGGGAGGTGCGCCTCGTTGGCGATATCCTGGGCGACCTGGATGGCGGCATCGATCGGCGCGTGATCCGCCGCTGCCGCCTCGGCATCGGTGGTCGGCGTGCTGCCACCGGGCGCGACCGCAGGAGCGCCCGAAGGCGCCATCACGATCGGGTAGCCGATTCCCCAGACCAGGGCATCGCCGCCCCACATCATCGGCGACTGGTCGGCGACGTTGACGACCGTGTAGGTCGCACCATCGCCGAAGAGTGCGTAGGCGATGCGAGCCGTCTTGATGGAGGATTCCGAGTTGTCGACTGCGATCAGTACTTGTGTCATGCCCGTTCCTACCCGATCCGGAGATGGCACAAACCACCAGCGACCCCGGCGACACGCCCTACGCCGTCTGCCACTGTCGCTGGACCCACGACACCAACGCCGTCTGGAAGTCGTGGTCGCTCGACGCCATGTTGTGGTCGGCCGAACCGGCGACCACGGCAACGGCGCCGGGTATCAGCGCAGCGAGAGCGGCCGCGTCGCCGTCTTCATCGTCATCGCCGCCGTTGAGCACCAGCACGGGCATCTGGACGTTGGCGAAACAATCGGCCGGAACCGCGTCCATTCCAATCATCGCCGCACCGATGGAGTCGAAATCATGGACCGGATCGAGCCGGGCGCAGGCCCGCATTCCCTTGAATTCGGGGTGGTCAGCCCACTCATTGTCTTGGAAGCACCTCCCCAACGCACTCGCTCCCGTGAATGCTCCGACGAGAAACGACGGCCCCGTACCGCACAGCGCGACCGATCGCAGCCTGCGTTCCGTGCTCAGCAGCCTCGCCGCGGTGATCGCTCCCATCGAATAGCCGACGAGATCCACCTTCGCCAGGTCCAAGGCGTCGAGCACATGGCCGACATCGCGAGCGTGGGTGTCGCCGCGGTACCGCTCCGGGTCGCCGGACCGACCGGACCGGCCGTGACCACGCGTGTCGATCCCGACGACACGCGCTCCGTGATCGCGTAGCAGCGAGGTGATGGTCGGACCCGGCATCGGCCCGATCCGACCATCGGATCCTGCTGCGAAGTAGGTGTCGAAATTCGACACGCTGGTCATGGTGGCGCCGTGGAGCAAGACCACTGCGGGACCGTCACCCTCAGAGTCCGAGAATTAGAGCTCGGTCCCGTCGAACGACGCGACGGTGCGTTCGAGCATGACCGAAGGCTAGTCGCTGTTGTCAGCCCTGGGGTGCGGTGAACTGCACGTCGATCTCGACGTCGATCTTCTTGCCCAGCGCGAACTTGTCGATGCCCAACGGCATGTTGAAGTCGATGCCGAAGTCGTCGCGGAGGATCTTGGCAGTGGCGATGAAGCCACTGTGCAGCTTGCCGTCGCCGGGATGATCTGCGGCGCCGGTGAACTCCACGGCCAGCGTCACGGGCTTGGTCACCCCATTGATCGTCAGGTCGCCGTCAGCCTCGTACTCGTCGCTGCCGATCTCGCGGATCGCCGTCGAGGTGAACGTCAGCGTCGGGTGGGCATCCGCCGAGAAGAAGTCGGTCGACAACAGATGGGCGTCACGGTCGGCGTTGTTGGTGTCGATCGAGGCGATGTCGATTGTCGCGCCGAAGCTGGTGCCGGCGAGGTCGTCGCCAACTGCGAGCCAGGCTTCGACGCCGTTGAACCGGCCGTGCACATTGGTCAGGCCGAGGTGGCGAACCTTGAAGTGAACGCCGGAGTGGCTGGGATCGAACGCCCACGTACCGGCGGTGAGGGGGAGTGTTGCGAGCATGACGGGACCTCCTGGAGAGAAACTGAAGTACGTAATAATATCAACAGTAATTATTACTGACAACACAATCTCTGAGGTTCGTGCATCCGGTACCCTGGCGACATGAACTCCGATGTCGCGATCCCCGGCCATCCCGACGCCGCGCTCGACATCCCCCATCGCGAGCTGCTGGAGCTGTCTGCCCGGTTTGCCCACTCGTTCTTGCGGTGGGTCGACGCTCGACCAACGGGAGGGTTGACCTTTCCGCGGCTGAGGGTGCTCGAGGCCCTGCACTGTCAAGGCCCGGCGAAGATGAAGACCTTGGCCGACGGTCTCGGCCTCAGCGCCCGCAACCTCACAGCGGTCGCCGATTCGTTGGAAGGCGAAGGCCTGTTGCGACGCGTCGCTCATCCGAGCGACCGGCGGGCGACGTTGCTGGAACTGACCGCCGACGGCCAGGCCGCCGCCGACGAATCGCTGGGCCCGAGGCTGGCAGAGATCGGCCGCCTGTTCGACGAGTTGTCTCCCACCGCCCGCAACAGCCTTCGCAGCACGCTTGCCGCGCTGGTTGCGGCGATGGAATCCGGATGCACCGGCGACGGGGTCGCGTCATGATGGCCGGCCCACTCGCAGCCGTGCGACGGTCGGTGCTCGACCTTTCGGTGCTCAACGACGGTCAGTCGAGCGGCGAGGCACTGGCGACCACGACGGCGCTGGCTCGGCGCGCCGACGAGCTCGGCTACACGCGCTTCTGGGTCGCCGAGCACCACAACATGCCGAGCGTGGCGTGCACCTCGCCGGCGGTCTTGATTGCCCACCTGGCTGCCGTCACCTCGACCATCCGCGTCGGCTCGGGCGGCGTGATGCTGCCCAACCACGCTCCGCTAGCGATCGCCGAACAGTTCGCCATGCTGGAGGGATTGCACCCGGGTCGCATCGATCTCGGGATCGGGCGTGCCCCGGGTACCGATCAACGAACGGCCGCCGTGTTGCGGCGTACCGCCGGCCCGCTCGGCGAGGACGACTTCCCCCGCGACTTCCTCGATCTCATGGGCCTGCTCGGCGATCCGCGCACCACGACGGGCTTGTGGGAGCAGTTTCGGGCGACGCCGGTCGCCACGTCGTCGCCGGCGTTGTTCCTCCTCGGCTCCAGCGGATACAGCGCCCAAATGGCCGGGCACCTCGGGTTGCCGTTCGCCTTTGCACATCACTTCGACACCGGCGGAACCATGCAGGCGACCGAGCTGTATCGGCACGCGTTCCAGCCCTCGGTCGTACTCGACGAGCCGTACATGATCGTGACGGCCAACGTGCTGGCGGCGGACTCCAAGGAAGACGCCGACTGGCATTCGGCGCCCGGCCGGTTGACCTCCCTCGGCCGACGCACCGGAAAGTTCATCCGCCTCCCGTCGCCACAAGACGCCGCAGTGCACCCCGATCTCGATCAGGCCAACCAGCTGCCGAGCAGCCGGATCGTCGGCGAGGTGTCGACGGTCGTCAGAGAGTTGGAGGAGCTCGTCGCCCGCACCGGAGCCGCCGAGGTGATGGTCACCTCGGTCGCGTATGACCTGTCGGCCCGGCTGCGCAGCATCGAGCTGCTGGCAGCGCACTGGTCCACCCTGAGGTGAGTGCCATGACCACGCTTGTCAGCTACCAACTCGACGCCTCGATCGCCACCATCACGATGGACGATGGCAAGGTCAACGCGTTGTCACCGAGCATGCTCGACCAGATCGGTGCCGCGCTCGACCGCGCCGAGTCCGACCAAGCGGTTGTCGTGCTCAGCGGTCGCTTCGGGATCTTCTCGGCCGGGTTCGACCTTGCGGTTCTGAGCGCCGGCGGCGACGGTGCGATCTCGATGGTCCGCTCCGGCTTCGAGTTGGCGG
>JAYVOI010000081.1:0-5897 GCA_043758005.1 Ilumatobacteraceae bacterium | reverse complement strand
ATGGAAGCCGAGTTCAAGGCGCAGCGTTTCAACCCGATCGACATGATGGTCGGCTCGGGTGCTCGCGGCAACATGACCCAGATGCGTCAGATCGCCGGGATGCGTGGCCTCGTGGCCAACCCCCGTGGCGACATGATCCCGCGTCCCATCAAGAAGAACTTCCGTGAAGGCCTCGAGACCCTCGAGTACTTCATTGCGACGCCTGGTGCTCGTAAGGGATTGGTCGACACCGCGCTTCGTACCGCCGACTCCGGGTACCTCACCCGTCGTCTGGTCGACGTTGCGCAGGAGCTCATCGTGCGCGAACCCGACTGCGGCAGCACCCTCGGTCTGTGGCTGGAGTACGTCGCTCCCGACACGGCCAACAAGCGTGCCTACCTCGAGACCAAGCTGTTCGGTCGTGCCTTGTCGCAAGACGTCACGCTGAGCGACGGTCGGGTGATCCCGAGGAACACCATCATCGGCGACATCGACATGGCTGCGCTGCGCGACGACCCCAAGGTCAACCGCGTCCGCATCCGTTCGGTGCTGACGTGTGACGCCGAGTTGGGCGTCTGCGCACTGTGCTACGGCCGTTCGCTGGCCACCGGCAAGTCGATCGAGCTCGGCGAGGCTGTCGGCGTCATCGCCGCCCAGTCGATCGGCGAGCCCGGTACCCAGCTGACCATGCGTACGTTCCACACCGGTGGTGTGGCCGGTAAGGACATCGCCGGCGGTCTACCCCGCGTCGTCGAGCTGTTCGAGGCTCGCACACCTCGTGGCTCGGCCCGCCTGGCCCGCGCCAGTGGCGTCGTGCGAATCGGCGACGACGAGGGCAAGGGCATCCCGGTCACGGTGATCGACGACCAGGGCGAAGAGCACCTGGTGATCCTGCCGACCGGTAGCCGGGCAATCGTCACCGATGGCCAGGACATCAAGGCCGGCGAGCCGATCACCGACGGTCCCTTCGATCCGAAGGAGATCATGGAGATCAAGGGCATCCGCGAGACCCAGACATACCTCGTCGAAGAGGTGCAGAAGGTGTACCGCGACCAGGGTGTGTCGATCAGCGACAAGCACATCGAGCTGATCGTTCGCCAGATGACCCGCCGCATCGGCGTGCAGGAGCCCGGCGACACGTCGTTCCTGCCCGGCGAGCGTGCCGATGCCAAGGTGTTCCGCGACACCAACCGCCGCATGGTCGAAGACGGCAAGAAGCCGGCCGAGGGTCGTCCCGAGCTCATGGGCATCACCAAGGCCTCGTTGGCAACCGAGTCGTGGTTGTCGGCGGCGTCGTTCCAAGAGACCACCCGGGTGTTGACCGAGGCCGCCATCGACGGCAAGGGCGACAACCTGATCGGCCTCAAGGAGAACATCATCATCGGCAAGCTGATCCCAGCCGGCTCGGGCATGATGCGCTACCGCGAGTTCGACGTGAAGGCCCCGGAGTACCAGCCGATGGCCTACTTCTCCAGCGACGTCGACGAAGACCCGGCGGCGTGGTTGAGCAACATCCACGGCACTTACTCCACCGACGCAGTCCCAACCGACGCCGCCGCCGAGGTGTGAGCCAGTACGCCTTCGGCGTGCCGTCTCACCCCCGGACTTCACCTTGGTCGGGCGTGTGAGCCGGTACGCCTTCGGCGCGCCGACTCACTCTTCCTGAGCTCCACGTCTCACGGCGAATTCAACGCTGCGGCTCACGCCACGCGGGACGCGCCCTCGTCCGGGGTGAGGGCTTCGGCGAGCCAGCGGTCGGCGTCGTCCCAGGCGTCGGGGTGGGCGTCTTGCCAACGCTTGTTTCCCCTGGCGCTCCAGCCGGTCGAGTCGATCGAGTAGACGTTCGGCACGAGCTCTTTCCAGTCGAGGCTCGACAGGTCGTCGGGAACAGTGGCCGCTGGTCGGTCGCTCCACTGGCGATCCGCTCGGCGCCGTTCGACCTGCGGCCACGTCGGGGCCTCCGCGACCGCAGCGAGGTCAGGAGTCTCCTCCTCGACTGCTTCCTCGACGGCAGCGAGAGCGGGAGCCCCGTGCTCGACCTCCTCCTCTTCTTCTTCTTCTTCTTCTTCTTCTTCCTCCTCGTCGTCCACTGCTTCGTCGACCGTCTCTTGGAACTGTTCGAGGAAATGGTCGTGGACCTGCTCCTCGAGCTGTTCGTCGACGTGCTCCTCGAACTCGGGCTCGAACTCGAAGTCGAACACCGTGGCGAACGAGGTCTCGAACTCGGGCTCGAACTCGCGGTCGAACAGCGTGACGAAGATGGTCTCGAACTCGGGTTCGAACTCCTCTTCGAAGGTGGCCGGGACAACAAGCTCTTCTGGGTCGGGCAGCGGTGTCCACACCGCGACCTCGGCGACCACCGGCTCCGGCATGTGATCGTCGAGGTCGTCGGTGTCGTCGATGATCTGGGCGTCGTCGACGACCTTGGCCGGCCGGTAGTGGCGGTACAGCTGGCGCGCCGACTTCCAGAAGATGGTCACGAACGTGGCGACTGACAGCAGGATCCACGGCAACCCCAACGTCGTGCCTTCGACCAGCGACTGGATCCACCACGTCGTCGGAACGACGAATGCAGCCGCCAGACCGCAGCCGGTCAGCACCCGGATCGGGCTGGTGCGATCCATGTCGTTGGCGAGCAACCCGGGCACGAACAGCGGCGTCAGGGCCATCGAGGCCAGGTCGAGGTGGTTGGTGACGCGCGAACTGAAGAACGAAGGCCCGACCCACAGCAAGGTCCACGACAGCATCGACGACGTCAGCAGCATCGCCGAGAACTTGCGTCGCCCGAAGAGGATCAAGACGTTCATCAACACGTAGCGAACGATCAGGAACGTCACGATCGCGATCGTGAACGCAACTGCGACCTGATACGGGTCGCCCATGAACATGCCGACGTACGCTGCGCCGACGAAGCCACCGGCTTTGAGGTTGTAGTTGTGGGCGACGCCGAAGGAACCGAGTGCCGACAGCAGCACCGCAGTCGGGATCCAGCGGTTGGCGATCGACATCGTGCCGAAGCCGGCCAGCGGAGCCAGATCGTTGACGCCCTTCAACTGCAGCAGCAACGCCAGTGCGATCGGCAGCGACACGATGACACCGGCCAGCAGCACGGCCTTGGTCGTGCGCTTGATCCCTTGGCGACCCATGTCGTGGGCGATCAGCGCCGGCACCACGTAGCCGGCGCCGACGAACAGGGGAATGTTGCTCTCCCACAGCCATGGACCCGAGGGGCTGAGCTTGAGCATCACCGTTTGGATCGAGATCGAGATCAACGCCATCAATGTGAACTTGGTGCGGCCGTACAGCATGAAGTGCTTCCGCAGGAAGTGGTTCATGATCGCGTACGACAGCAGTGCGTTCACGAAGGTGGCGACGACCACCATGGGGTACACCAGAAACACCGCGATGTAGCCGGGCACCACGATCGACCCAGTGGTCAGGTGCAGGCGCTCGTAGAGCATCATCGACACGCAGATCCCGAAGACGAACGCGAATCGCACGATCTCCGACGAGAAGAGGTAGTCGTGCACTACTCGGCCTCGGTCGACGCTGATTCAGTGTCCCACGGCTCGGCGATGTTCTCGAAGTAGTCGAGCATCATCTCCGCTTGATGCGTGTGGATGTTGACGAAGCCGACGACCAGCACGTGTGGCGTCGGCATCTGACCGATCATCCGATCGACGATCGTCTCGACGGGCGGGCTGTGGGTGTCGCCGAGGTTGATGATGTGATCGAGCGGATAGCCGTTCTGCACGAGCAGATCGGTGACCAGACCCTCGAAGGCGCCGAAGGTGACGAGGCGCATGAAGTCGAGGTCCTGCACGGCGACCTCGGCGAATTGGACGGCGCGGCGTTCGCGGTCGGTTCGGTTGTTGAGGATCCCGACCGTCGTCGTCTCGGGGGTCATGTATGGGACGAGCTTCTCCATCGCCACCGTCATCGACTCGCGATCGTTGACGGCGAAGAGGTTGGCCCACGTCACCCGCTTTCCGAGGATCTTCAACTCCTTCATCCGCAAGACGCCCGGATCCGGGTCGGCGGCCCACATGCCGCGGAAGGCGACATCGCGAGGCACGCCGGCGAGCTCGGCGACGGCCAGCGCAATGGCGACGTTCTCCTTGAAGGCGATGTAGTCGAACTTCTCCAACTCCTCGTCGGTCACCCACTCGGGATCGGCAACGATCAGGCGGCTGCCGCGTTTGGCGGCGACCTCCTCCATGATCGGCACGATCAGCGGATTGCGCTCGGACGTGATCAACACACCGTTGTACGGGCAGGTGTTCAGCAGCGACCGGGCGATCTCCGGCAGGGTCTCACCCATCACGTCCTGGTGATCCTCGCGGACGTTCGTGATCACGCCGATGTTCGAGCGCACGATCATCCTCTCGCTGACGGCCTGGTATTGCGGCTTCAGCGCCATGCACTCGATGACCAGGGCGCGCACGTCACCGTGGACGTACTTCTTGGTCACCTCGATCTGTTCGAGGATCGTCGGCGCCGCCTTGCGCTCGATCGGCTCGTCGACGCCGTCGCGGTTGATGACAGCGGCGGCGGTGCCGGTCGACTTCGCCACGGTGACGATGCCGCCCTCGCGCAACAGCCCGGCGATGATGCGCGAGACCGTCGACTTGCCACGGATGCCGTTGACGTGGATGCGGAAATCGAGCTTGTTGATCCGCCGTCGGTGCGCGAGCGATTCGCGCCCCCAACGCGCCAGAAGCGCGAGGCACACGAGGTACCCGCCGATCACTGCCAATGGCATGTCGATTTCATCGGCATTCTTGACAGTTTCCTGAAGGTGCCCGGGTGGGTAATTTCCGATCAAAAGTGTGTCACAACCAGGAAAGTTGATCCGACGGGGAGGCGCGTGTTGCCCCTTTCACCCGCCGCCTCTAACATTGCAGGGTCCTGCGTTGGATCACCCGGCGCGCTAGTTGACAATACGTTCGCAAAGGTAGACGCGTGCCCACCATTCAGCAGCTCGTCCGGCAAGGTCGCAGCACCAAATTCTCCAAGACGAAGACGCCCGCCCTGAAGGGGTCGCCGCAGCGTCGTGGTGTCTGCACCCGTGTGTACACCAACACGCCCAAGAAGCCGAACTCGGCCATGCGCAAGGTCGCTCGCGTGCGTCTGACCAGCGGTGTCGAGGTCACGGCGTACATTCCCGGCGAGGGCCACAACCTGCAGGAACACTCGATCGTGCTGGTCCGTGGCGGTCGTGTCCGCGACCTTCCCGGTGTGCGTTACAAGATCATTCGTGGCGCGCTCGACGCCGCCGGCGTGAAGAACCGCAAGCAAGCCCGCAGCCGGTATGGCGCAAAGCTCCAGAAGTAAGGATTGTTGACCCATGCCTCGTAAAGGCCCTGCACAGCGTCGCGAATTGACTCCCGACCCCATCTACCGCTCACTGCTCGTCGCCCAGATCGTCAACAAGGTGATGTTGCACGGCAAGCGTTCGGTTGCCGAGAAGATCGTCTACGACGCGCTGAAGATCGTCGAAGAAAAGTCGGGGGCCGAGCCCATCGCCACACTGAAGCGGGCGATCGACAACATCAAGCCGCCGTTGGAAGTGAAGAGCCGCCGTGTCGGTGGCGCCACGTACCAGGTGCCGATGGAAGTTCGCCCACGCCGGGCCTCGACGTTGGCCATCCGCTGGCTGGTCGACTTCAGCCGGGCCCGTCGCGAGAAGACCATGGCCGAGTGCCTGGCCGGTGAACTACTCGATGCCGGCAACGGCTTGGGTGCATCGATCAAGCGACGCGACGACATGCAGAAGATGGCCGAGAGCAACAAGGCCTTCGCCCACTACCGCTGGTGATTTTGGCGCTGGTGATTTTGGCGCTGGTGATTTTGGCGCCGGTGATCTCGGCGCTGGCGATCTAGCCGCCGGTACGCTGGCGAACGGGCACGGAGGAGGC
>JAYVOI010000080.1:0-13604 GCA_043758005.1 Ilumatobacteraceae bacterium | reverse complement strand
TGGCGCAGCTTGGCGAGGCTGTCGAGGAGTGCTTGAACGAGGTCGCTGTTGTCCGAAGCGAACTGGCCAAGTGCAGCTTTCAGGAGCTCTTCTCGCTTCAGGTCGATCCGAGCCCATTCGTCCGCGCCCGGGTAGCCGGCCGAGCCGAGGAGTTCGTCGTGGAGGATCGAGCCGGGAGCGCCGAGGAGGTCGACGACGCGAGCGAGGTACCACTGCCAGGCGTCCTCGTCACCGAACACGTCGACGGCCATCGTCGCCGCATGTTCGTAAAGCCCCGGGATCGGGCTGGCTTCTCTCCCGTTGGGTGGGAGGAAGAACCAGGCGATGGGCAGTCCGAAGGCGCGGGCGAAGGCGGTCAGCTCGGCGACGTCGATGACCCGTTGGCGACGGGAGGTGTAGGTCTTTTCGACGGCGGAGAGCGCGGCGGCGGTCATCGGGCGTCCGAGTGTCTTGGAGATCTGGGCAGCGGCTTCTTCCTGGGTCCAGCCGCGCAGGCGGCGTGCTTGGTAGACGTTATGAGCGACGACTTGGTGGACGGTGAGATCGTCAGCCGTTGGTTTGCGAGCGGAGGGACGGGCCACGCCCACAAGGCTAGACGCGAATGCAGACCTTGTCAGCCTTTCCGTTGTGTGCAATAATGCAGATCTGTTCTGCATAAGGAGCCTCCCATGTTGGATCATCTGCCAGCGTTCCTGACCGTCGAGCAGGCTGCTGTCGAGTTGCAGCTGGGTCGATCGAAGGCCTACGAGCTGACGGTCGAGTGGGAACGCACGGCCGGTCGCTCAGGTCTGCCGTTTGTGTGGTTCGGTCACCAGAAGCGGATCCCGACGAACTGGTTGATCCGCCTCGCCGAGACCGTTCCCGACCGTCCGCAGCTGTCGTAGGACCGCCGGTGTGATGGCCACCGAACCCGCTGAGGTCGAGCGCGGGGTGGTCGTCTGGTCGCACGCCCGCGATCTGTTGCGCGCTTCCGCCCGCAGATGTGGGTCGTCCTCCAGGACCTCGCGCTGGATGCGGAGTGGCGCGAAGGTCGCCTGGTCGCGTCGAGTTCGGCGCGCCTGGTCGCCGAACATCTCCATATCGATCCGGGGACCGCGGCGGCAGCGCTGCGGGCGCTGCGCGACCGAGGGGTCGCCGAGCTGTGCCAGACATCGGGAGCGGCGGGACGCTTCGGACTCGCCTGCTACACCTTGCAACTCCCCCCAGGTCTGGAGATCGTTCCACCACACCTGGAAACGCCACACACGGCACAGCCGCATGGGGACAAGCCGCACACGGAGAAACCCGACGCTGAGAAACCGAACGTGGAGCGGGCGCGCACGGACCCTCAAGCGCGCCCGGCACGACCGGCCCGCCGTCGCACGGTGTCGCACCGGGAATGGTCACAGGGGACTCTCGATCTCGGGACCGGGGACACGTGAGCGCGGGGAAGTTCGCCTGCCCGCAGGGCTGGCAAGTGTCTGCCGGGATCTTTCCTTTCTGGGTGGGTGTCGGGTGTTAACGGTGACGGCGTTGACGAACGCCGAATACTTGTTGGGGTCGGTGGCGTTGGGGATCGACGAGTACTACGTGGGTGTCGGTGAGGCGCCTGGGGTGTGGATGGGACGCTGGTCATCGTCATTGGGTGTCGCGGGTGTGGTAGAGGCTGATGCGCTGCGGGCGTTGATCGACGGGTGCGATCCGGTGTCGGGCGAGCCGCTGTTGGTCGGCTTGCGGGAGCGGACGGTGAAGGCGTTCGACCTGACGTTCTCGGCCCCGAAGGGGGCGTCGCTGCTGTGGGCGCTCGGATCCGACCCGGTCGCCGATGTGGTCATGGGCGCCCACCGGGAAGCGGTCGCGACCGCGCTCGGGTTTTTGGAGGAACGCGCCGCGCTGGCCCGGATCCAAATCGACGGGCTGCGGCGCCACGTGCCGACCGAGGGATGGGCGGTCGCCGCGTTCGTGCATCGCACGTCTCGCGCCGGAGATCCGCAGCTTCACACTCATTGTCTGGTCCCCAACGTCGTGCGTCGTGAGGACGGTCGGTGTGTGGCAATCGCCGCCCGGCCGATGTTCGTGTGGGCCCGCGCCGCCGGGTCGATCTATCAAGCCGAGCTGCAACGGCTACTCAGCTTGCGGCTCGGTGTCGAGTGGCAGCCCGACCGGAACAACACCCGGGAGATCACCGGGTTCACCCCGGAGTCGTTGCGAACGTTCTCCAAGCGGACCGTCGAGATCGAAACCGAACTCGAAGCGACCGGCGCCAGCTACGAGGCACCGGCGTTGCGGATGCGCGCCGACGACCAAGCCTCACTGGCGACCCGGCCGGACAAGGACCACACCGCCACCCCGGAGCGGCTGTTCGGGCGGTGGCAGGCCGAAGCCGCCGACATCGGTCTCGAGATCGGGGCCGGGCTGGAGCGTCGGGTGTGCTGGCGTGAGCCCAATCTGCGGACGGTCGAGTTCGACGAGATCGCCGACCGTCTGGTCGACGACGAACACGGGCTGTGCGCCCATACCGCCCGGTTCGCCGAACACGACGTGATCGCACACGTCGCCGCCGTCGCCGCCGGGCGGCTGTTCACGGTCGAGATCACCGAGATCGCCGAGAGGTTCTTGGGATCGGATCCGGTCGTCCGGCTGACCCCGACCACCACCAAATCGGGATGGGAACCGGCCCGCTGGTCAACGGTTGCTCAACGCACCATCGAAGACGACACGCTTCGGATACTCGACCGACTCACCGAACGCCCTGGCGTACCGATCCCTCCACAGACTGTCGCTGAACGGCTCGGTGCCGTCGGATTCTTGGGTACGGATCAATGTCAGGCGGTGTCGGTGTTGTGCGGCCCGGGTGGATCGCTCAGGACGGTGCTCGCCCCCGCTGGCTATGGCAAGACCGTGATGGCCCATGTCGCTGCGGGTTGCGCGACCGCTGACGGCCGGACGGTGATGGCTGTCGCAACCACGGCGAAGGCGGTCGCCGAGCTCGACGCGGCCGGTCTTCGGGCGCGCACGATCGCCCGCTTCCGCTACGACCTCACCGACCGGCCGCTGCCTGCGGGAACGGTCGTCATACTCGACGAGATCTCCCAAACCTCGACCCTCGACGCTCACAGCGTCCTCGCCGCCGTCGACGCCTGTCCCGGCGGTCAGCTGTGGGTCCTCGGCGACCCGCGCCAGGCACCGTCGGTCAAAGCCGGCGGAATCGCCGCGGAGATCGAAGCCCGCGCCGACGCCGACACCGTTCCCGCAGCCTGGCTGACCGTCAACCGGCGACAAGCCAACCCCGACGACCGCCACGCACTCGGCATCTTGCGATGCGGAGACGCGTTCGCTTCCCAACAGCTGCGCCGCGAGCACGGATGGGAACACACCGCGGCCACACCTGAAGACACCCGACGAGCAATGGCCGACGCCGTCACCACCGACATCCTCAGCTCCGGGCCAGAGACCACCATCGCCCTCGTCGTCTCCCACGCCCAAGCCGAAGACCTCACCGACCGCATCCGTCGCCGACTCGCCGCCGCCGGCACGATCACCGGTACGTCGATCACCGGTCCGGGATGGACAACCGACCGCCACTACCAACAAGGCGACCGGCTACTGCTGCACACCCGACACGGTGACCGCCACTCCCCGCTCGTCAACGGCACCGTCGGCACCATCGCCGTGGTCGATGACCAGGGTGTTCTGTTGCGTCCCGATCAGGGCGAACCCGTGCGACTTGCGGCCCGCTTCATTCGAGGCGTCCGGGTTGATGGCTCACCGAACGTGTCTCACGCCTGGGCGCGCACCGTCGACGGCGCCCAAGGTGGCACCTGGGACCACGTCCACCTCCTCGGCAGCGCGGCCCTCGACGCCTACCGCGGCTACACCGCCCAATCCCGCTCCGTGCACCCCACCCACACCTGGAACACCGCCACCATGCCGACCGTCGACTTAGGCGGCCGCCTCGCCCACGATCCCGACCCCGACCAACAAGTCGCCGTCGCCCTGTCCCGCATCCCCGACACCACCATGGCCGCCGTCAACGACCCCTGGACCATCGACACCCAACTGCGCCAACTCATCGCAACACACCAGAACATCCTCGAACGGCAACCCCCCGACCGACAACGCCAGCTCGACCACGCCATCAGCCAACTTGCCGCCGACCGACTAGCACTCGCCTCCGCCGAAACCGCAGTGGACAACGCCCGACACGACCTCGACGGGATCAGCGTGCTCGCCCCTCTTACCCGACACGGTCGCGCCCAACGACGTGCGCTCGACGATCAGGTGGGCGGCCGGTACACCGCAGCGATCGAAGCGGCCGGAGCCGTCGCTACCGCCGAAGCCCAAGTCGCCCGGCTCACCCGAGAACAGGCCGCCCACGATCGCCATCAACAGGACCACGGATGGCGGCGCGACGCGATCGACGACGCCCGGGAACTACTCAACCAACACTGGACCGACGTCGCTCTCTCGCCTGCATCCGCGCCGACCAAACCCTCGCCTACGGCGTCGAACCGCTACGCATCGGCCGCCGACATCTCACTGGCCAACTCGCCACCATCGAAGCCTCGCTCCCGCCCGACCACAGCGCCGACCGCGAGCGCGCCCGCACCACTCTGCGCGCCCACATCACGGCCAGGAATGACGCCGAACAACAACTCGCCCGGAGCCAAGCCGCGCTCGATGAGCAACTGGCTCGCCGATGGCCGCGACGCGACAAGACCGCCGTCGGCCAATCCACCAGCGCAGTACACACCGCCCGCCAACTCGTCGCCGACACCCACAGCAACGAGAACTCAGCCCGACAACACCTCGCCGACCTCGACCGCCACCAGAAAACCCGCGCCGCAGAACTCGCAGCCACCGCAACAGCACGGCACACACTCAGCCACGACATCACCCAACTCGACACCGCACTCCATCACACCCGTATCGACCGCGTCCTGCGACTCGCCGACGATCCCACCCAGTTCCACCTCGACGTCCTCGGACCCGTTCCCGCTGGGACCGCCGGTCGCGCCGTCTGGTGTCACCAAGCAAACCGGCTCGAACGTCACCTCGACGACGCCATCCGCGATGACGCCACGTGGCAGCGGCTCGTCGACGACCTGCGCATCACACCCTCACTCGCCCACATCGCCGATCGACACATAGCCATCCTGCACCACCGTGAGGTCGCCGCAACCGACTGGGCACCAATCACGCAACATGCAGCCGCAATACACACCGCGACCATCGAACACGCCCGACTAGCTCCCCAGCACGGACTGGAACTTGACCTAGGCCTCTAACTTCAGCACCCAGCGGGGGCGAGCGATCCAGTCGGACCACGAGATGCCGTCGCCGAGCCGTCATATCACCTGGGGTCGAGTGTCCTGCTCGAGCCCGCCATGCCGCCTCACGAAGCTCGGCGCTGAACAGGCGATCACCGCTTGGTTGAGGAGGGCAAAACTCGACCCGTGAGATCAAAGCGTCCTTGTCGAGCGAGACGTTCGAAGCCCGACTGGATATTCGGGCCAACGAGAGCTTGCAGGCGACAGCAATCGCTCCGATGTCGTCCATCATCTTGACCAGATCGTCGGGTCGTGGATCAACGCCCGGCCTCCTCGACAGCGGGACCAGCACGCCTCGTCAAAGTCGGCAGCACGAACATCATCTACGGCGGTCACGGCGACCAGAGCATCGAGCGTCAGCCCGACGAGAAAACTGCGCGCGAGACATCGCAAGTCTTGATGCGCTCGTCGAGGCCGTTCGTCGTCCGGACAGCAGCTGAGCCGTCGCACGGGCATGTCGCATGGAGATCCTCTGAACATGGCGGTGTTCCATCGGAGGTCGCTGTGGCGTGCACTGCGCAGCCGGGTGCCCGACGATCGGTATCACCACGGTCCTGTGATGCGGTAGGCGGTCTGCGCGGCCTACTCCACGGCCCGCGTAGGATCATTCTGTGCCCATTCGTGTCGCGATCGCCGAGGACAACGCGCTATTGAGAGACGGCTTGGCTCGCCTGGTCGTGTCCACCAAGGGGCTCGAACTCTCTGGCACATCGGCCAGCTACGACGAGTTGCTCGCACTGGTGGAGGCCACCAATCCTGACATCGTCGTCACCGACATACGCATGCCGCCGACGGGCACCGACGAGGGCATCCGGGCTGCGGCAGCGCTGCGGACGAGTCATCCGGACATCGGCGTGATCGTCCTCAGCCAGTTCGTGTCGCCGGCGTATGCGCTTGCACTGCTCTCTCAGGGTTCGGAGCGCCGTGGCTACTTGTTGAAGGACCGAGTCGCCGATGTCGACGATCTCGTCGCGGCCATTCGCGTAGTGGCCTCCGGGGGTGCCGTCATCGACCCCAAGGTGGTCGAGCAACTTGTGACGTCATCGAGCCGTATGGCCAAGTCCCCGCTCGACTTCCTCACACCGCGCGAGCGAGAGGTGTTGAGCGAGATGGCTCAGGGCAAGTCCAACGCGGCCGTTGCCGCTGCGCTCGTGCTGTCCGAGCGGGCAGTCGAGAAACACATCAATTCGATCTTCTCGAAGCTGCACCTCAGTGAGGAACGCGACGTCAACCGCCGGGTCGCAGCCGTCTTGATGTACTTGACCGAGGGTGATACAGACCACACCCCCGATGGCGTAGCAGCACGGTTCCCTGGGCGGGCTTGAGGTGCCAACATGAGGGCGTCATGGAGGTTCTTCTGATGGAGCAGGTGGGCGAGTCGATGGACGCTGGCCCCGCCATTGTGCAGGTACTGGTGGTCGACGACCAGGCGCCATTTCGCGCTGCCGCCCGTGCCGTCATCGCTCGCATACACGGATTCGAACTGGTGGCCGAGGCGACCTCGGGCGAGGAGGCCGTCGAACTGGTCGACCAGGTCCGTCCGGCCGTCGTGCTGATGGACATAAACATGGGAGGTATGGATGGGCTGGAGGCGACGAAGCTCATCACCACTACCCACCCTGAAACACTCGTGATCCTCGTGTCCACATACACCGAGGCCGATATGCCGCCGGCGGCTCGCTCGTGTGGCGCGGCGGCGTACGTGAACAAGGATGAGCTGTCTCCGCTGGTCGTGCGGCATCTCTGGGAGGCCGGCGGCGACCCGGCCTGGCTGGATCGCTCGGCCTGACGGCCATGGGAGCTGTCTCCCTTTGGGTCCGTTCCATTCTGCGCCGCCGGCGGGGCGCGACGGTCGCTCTTGCGGTCCTGGCTGGGTTGTCGGCAGGGATCGTCGGAGCCTCGCTGCAGGCGGCCCGCCGAGCCGACGGAGCAGTCGAACGCCACGCCGCTCGCAGCCGGGCCTACGACGTGTTCGTTCAGGCGTGCCCGCCGGAAGTCAAGGATCCGCGGCTTCTGTCCGAAGCGGAATCCTTGAGGCAATGCGCCAGCAACAGTGCAGCGACACGACTTGCAACCGAGGTGCTGGCGCTCATGCCCGAGGTCGAAACCTGGACAACCGTAGGCACCCACTTCGTCGGCGTGCTCGACGACTCGGCGAAGAGCGGCTGGGGCCGTGGCGTCCTCGTTCAGGACATCGGATCACCGGACTCGGTCGGTGCGGTCAACCGACAGATCCTCGTTCACGGGCGCCTCGCCGCCGAGAACGCACCCGACGAAGTGGTCATCGGTGAGCGGACTGCCAGCGTCGGCGGGATCCACGTCGGGGACGTGATCCGCCTCGCCTCGTGGCGTCAGGACAGTCGCGACGCGGCGACCGCCACCGGCATTGCCCCCCAGACGACACCGTTCGAGAGCAGGGTGGTCGGCATCGTGCGGACTGCGCAAGACGTCCAGAATTCGTCGGGCGGCGACCTCAGCGGCCTGTACTTGCCGGACGCGCTGTACGCCGGGCCAGCCTGGGTGGCTGCTCACGCGGGCGGCTTGGCCACGTACGGGTTCGCAGTCGCGGTGCGGCTGAGGAACGGACCCACCAGCGCCGGCGCGTTCGGGCACAGCCTCGAAAGGACGTCGCGCGGCTGGCTCATCGACGAGCCCGAAACCGTGACCGATGTCGACGTGCCGGCGCTCGAGCGTGGGGTCGAAGCAGACCGTCAGGCCGTGCTCATTTTCGCCCTCATTGCGGTCAGCGCCGGAATGGTCTTTGTCGGCCTGACCCTCGCCAGTCAGCTGCGCCGCGAGCTGACCGACGGGCTGGTGCTCTCGGCACTTGGGCTGACCCGCCAAGGACTGATGGCCGGAGCGACCGTTCGAGCGGTCGTGGCCGGCGTACTCGCCGCCGCGGTTGCTGTGGTGACGGTGGTGACGACCTCCCCACTCGGACCGGTGGGCATTGCCCGCAACCTGGAGTATTCGCACCCCGTCCGCCTCGACTGGCCTGTGCTCACTGTCGTCGCTCTCGCCATCCCGGTGTACTTTGCCGCGGTGGCCGCCATCGTCGTCGCGCTGGCCCACCGGTCGGAGCCACGGCCGGCTCGGCCCGGCGTGGCCGCCCGGGCGGCGCCGCTCGGCCCAGTGTGCCGCGTGGCGCTGAACTTCGCCCGGGGCAATACTCCGAGGCTCGCCACCGCTGTCGGAGCCGTGGCGATCGCCGTGGCGGTGGCCGCCGGGGTGCTGATCGCCAGCTTCGACCGAGTCATCGACCATCCCATCCGGTACGGGGCCTGGTGGGACGTCGCGGTCGGTCAGTACTCGGACGCCGGTGAGCTCGAGTCGGGCGTCGACCGTCTCACCGCCAATCCGATGGTGGCAGGCGCGGCCGGTTTCTTGGAAGACCCCAAGACGGCCGTGCTCAACGGCGTGACCGTGCCGTTCGTCGCCCTGGACCCGGTCGTTGGTCGGCCACCCATCGCAGCGATGGCCAGCGGGCAGGCCCCGGCAACCGCCGACGACGTGGCGCTTGGTGCTGCCACGGCCCGCCGCCTGCACAAAGGGATCGGCGACACGATAACAGTCACGGTTTCGGCCGGGAGGCACTCGAACTTTTCTGAGACTGTCCACGTGACCGGTATAGCGGTGCTCAACAACCCGGTCCGCCCAGCCTCCAACGCCGGCGAGGGCGTACTCCTCTCGCCTGATCTGGCCCGGCGGCTGAGCGGCGGCAACCTGGTCGCACAATCACTCGTCATCCGCCTTGCGCCCGCGACGGACCGCCAGGCTGCCGTCGACTCGGTGGTCAGCGACTTCGGAGGATCGACCCGCCCGGCCTCCCCACCGGCCGACCTCGGCAGCCTAAAGCGGCTCAGGTTCGTACCGTGGCTGATGGCCGCGCTGGTGGGCGTGCTCGCGTTGGCGTCGTTGGTGTACGCGCTGGTCACCTTGCTGCAGCACCACGCCTCGGATCTCGCCGTCCTCGCTGCGCTCGGCATGACGAAGCGTCAGCTCCGAGCAGTCGGCCCAGGAGTGGGCATCGTGCTCATTGCCGGCAGTGTCGTGATCGGAGTCCCAGCCGGGCTGGTGCTCGGGCGCGGGATGTGGCGGGTGGTTGGGCGCAGGGTCTTCATCCCGTCGGGCCCGGTCCTACCGTGGGCGCCAATGGTGATTGCTCCGCTCGTCGCTCTCGCAACGGCCGTCGGTCTTGCCGCCCTTGCCGCACGCTCGGTCGCACACCGCACGCCGGGCAAACAGCTGCGCACGGAGTAGCGGTCAGCGGAGTGGAAGCTCGCCTCGGACTGTCGCGCCGACGCCGGGAGCGGTGATCACGTCGATCCTCCCACCGAACGAGCCCATCCGGTCGCGCATGTTGACGAAGCCATTACCGGCATCAGCCGTGTCGGCAGGATCAAAGCCGGTCCCGTCGTCGGTCACTTCCCAATACAACGCATCGTCGGTCTCCCACACCCTGAGGTGGGCCGTGGCGTTCGCGCCGGCGTGTTTCCCGGCGTTCTGCAACGCCTCCATGCAGCAGAAATAGACAGCGGCCTCCACTTCCTGCGGGTGCCGGCCTGCGGTGATGTCGGTCGTCGTCGGCAACGCGGCACGGGCCGCCGCGGCGGGCAGGGCCTCGGCCAACCCGTCAGACATGAGTAGCGGCGGGAAGATGCCATGGGCGAGCGAGCGCAGCTCTGCGATGGCTTCCTGCAGATCGCCGCGGACCTCGTCGATCATCGCCTCGGCGTCGGCGGGGTCGTCGACGACGGCATCCTTGGCCAGGCGCAGTTTGACGGCCAGCGCTACCAAATGCTGTTGTGCGCCATCGTGCAAGTTGCGTTCGAGCTTGCGCCGCTCTGCGTCCCCGGCGGCGACAATGCGCACCCGAGAAGCGCGTAGCTCCTCGTTGGCCTCGCGCAGTTCATCGAGCGATGACTGCAGCGCCGCGTCGAGTTGGACGTTATGCAGGGCGAGACCGACTTGGCGGGCCGTCTCAGTGAGCACGCGATCGTCATCATCTGTAAAGGCGGTGCCGTCGGGAGGCCGTTCGCAGGCGATGAGGCCGAGCAGTTCGCCGCTGTGGGCGATCGGCGCGACGCGAGTGGTCGAGGTCATTGTCGCCGCTACAAAGCCTGGGAGCCAGATGTCGAGCCAAGTTCCGCCCGACACGCCTGCTCGGCTCACCACCGCCCGCTCCTTCTCGCCAACCGCGTACGGCCCGACTCGGCGGTGAGGCACCATCGCCGCCACTTCGTAGTGACCGTCGGCTCCGGTCCAAATCTGGGCGCTGTTCAGCTGCATCGATTTGCGCAGCGTCTCGGCCAACTGGAGTAGCAGCTCGTCGAGTGGAATGGCGCGGGTGAGGCGCAAGCCCCACGTGCGAAGCGCCTCGTCCGGCGAAACCCGTTCGCCATACACCACTCTGTTGGCCCGCTCGGTGAGCCACGCCCGTGCCGGTTGGTAGGCGAGGGCGGCTCCGGCAGAGGCGAGCATTGAGAGCACCAACAGCGGCCGTTCGCTGCCAGTCGGCCTGCGGCCGAACGCGCCGAGGGCGAGCAGGTAAGCGATGACGATCAAGGCGGTGAGCCCTGCGAGCGAGACCGTATGTGTGAGCAGCCGATCGACTCGCGTCAGCAAGCGCGGTACGGTACCCGCGGCGAGCGCCAACGGCACCAGCGCCGAGGCGGCGAGGGCGATCGCGGCGTCGTGGTGCGGCCAGTCGGCCACGAGCGAGAGAGCGACCGACACCAGGGCGACCTCCGCCACCACTAGTGCGGCCCAACCGATCCACTGCATCCGCCGTCGATCGGCGGCGCCCGCTGCCCGATAGTTCGCATGGGCGATCGGCGCGGCCACCGGTATGGCAGCCCACAGTAGTACGACCGGCCAGACGAGGACCCTGTGGGTCTCGGCTAGGAGCGCCAGCCCGGTCGCCAGGGCGATGGCGTAGGCCACGCAGACGAACCGCCGATGCCCGGCCCGTGCGAGGCGTCCGTCGGGAAGGGTCACCAGCAGGTGGAATACGAGCGCCGCAGCCAATGTCACGGTCAGTCGTTGGCCGACATCGGCCAATACAGCACCAGTGCCCTGCAGGTCCTGGGCGGTCTCGACGCTCCACGCGAGTGCTCCGACTGCCGTAGCCGCGGCGAACGCATGCACGATCGAGGCAGCCGGGCAGTGCTGACGGATCGTGATGACCAGACCGGCCACCGCCCAAACGATCGCCAGGCACGACAACACGACGAGCGCAACAGCCGCATCGGTGCCCGTGACGACCAGCGCGGCAGCGCCCGCGAGCGCGGCCGCGCCGCACACGGCCAGACCGAGCGTGGCCCCATGAGGACGAGACTCGGTCGCCTCGATCTTGGCGCTACGTACAGCGAGGATGTCGGCGTTCATTCGGACCTCAACAACAAAAGTGCCAGCTCCCCGACCATGGTGCTGCGCTCACGCGCCGACTGGCTGACGGCCGTCGGCGATAACACGGCCATCCCTCATTCGCACGAGGCGCTGCGCAGCGTCGGCCACCGGCTGGTCGTGCGTGACGAGCAGAATGGTCTGTCCCCCCGAGTGCAGTCGGGTGAAAAGCTCCAGTACTTCCTCGCCACCCTCGGAGTCGAGCGCGCCGGTCGGTTCGTCGGCCAGCAGCAGGGTCGGTTCGTTGGCCAGCGCCCTGGCGATGGCAAGTCGCTGCCGCTGGCCGCCGGACAGGGCCGCGGGAGACTGCTTGGCCTTGTCGCTGATACCAAGCAGATCGAGCAGGTCACGCGCCCGGGTCTCGGCAGCTTTGCGCTTGCGCCCGGCGATGAGCGCCGGCATCAGCACGTTCTCGAGGGCTGTCATCCCTTCGAGGAGGTTGAAGAACTGGAACACGATCCCGATGTGTCGTCGGCGCATGATCGCCAGTTCGCTCTCTGTTTTGCCCACGAGCGCATGTCCGGCGACTGACACCTCACCTTCGTCGGGTACGTCAAGGCCGGCGACGATGTTGAGCAGCGTCGACTTGCCGCAGCCGGATGGCCCCATCACCGCAACGAACTCGCCGCGCCCGATATGGAGATCGGTGCCGCGCAAGGCGCGCACGGGCGCGGTGTCCTGCTCGAACGTGCGGTACACCTGGCTAGCGGCGACGACAACGTCGCTACCGACGGCCAGGCCGTCGAGCACTGGATCGCTGACGGTCATGATGTTGCCTCCTGGCTGGCGAGCGGACGGGACGCGTCCTGAGTGACGGAAACAATCTTGCGCGGCCGCACCGGGGTCAAGCGGCCCTTCACGAGATGGGTGCCGAGGTCCTCCGCCTCGGGCTTCATCGAAAGTTCGTCCCATGTGGCGTCACTCACCACGATCTCGCCGTCTGCGGCGAACTGTTGGAGCCGCTGACACAGATTTACGGCGTCGCCGATGACCGTGTACTCCAGCCGCTCGTCAGATCCGAGCAGAGCTGCTGCCACTTCACCGGTGGAGAGCCCGACGCCCAAAGGGAACGGTTCGAGCCCTTCGATGACCCACTCGGCATTCACCGCCGCTTGAGCGGCATGCATGGCGTGGGCGGCGACGAGTGCCCGATCGGCGTGGTCGCGCGACGGCTCCGGAGCGCCGAACACGGCCATCACGGCGTCACCGACGTACTGCATCACCGTGCCACCGGCGGTGAGGATGGCGGTGTTCATCTCGGCGCGGTGACGGTTGAGCTGTTGGGCCAGCAGCGACAGGTCGGTGTGCTCGCTGATCGTCGAGTAACCGCGGATGTCACTCATCAAGACGGTGACCTTGAGCTGCTCCGAGTCGCCGGCGTGAGCCCCGCGAGCGCGGATCTGTTCTGCGACACCCGTGGGCAAGAGCCGTGACAGCGACTCGCCCAGCTCCTCGCGCGACACGATCGCCGCGTGGATCCGCTTGAGTCGCACGAGGGCGCCGGCGGTGCCGGCGGACACACCCTCTGCGAGGCGAACAAACAGACTCTCGACTCGAGCTTCGACTGCCCCCGGCGTCGACCCCGTCGCGGCGGCGATGGCCTTGATCGGTTTGCCCCCGGCGATCATTTCAAGCAGGGTGTCGTCCTCGGCGTCGAGGCCGCCTGTGCGCCGAACCGGGCTGATCAGCGCGCTCACCACGGCTGGATCGAGCATCGATCCACCGGATGCAACTTCGCGGATCGCGCGGGCGAGCTGATCGCCTTCGGCGATGCGATCCTTGAGTAGGTATGCGTATCCTGCGGCGCCCTCCGACAGAAGCGAGATCGCGTAGTCGGGGTCGTCGTACTGGCTGAGGATGACGATGCCGGTGCCGGGATGGCGTTTGCGG
>JAYVOI010000079.1:0-5922 GCA_043758005.1 Ilumatobacteraceae bacterium | reverse complement strand
CGGTCATCTACGAAGGACACACAACCATCTAACGAATAGACGCGCAGTGGACTGACTTTTCAGGCGGCTAGACCCCGCTCATTCCCGAAGCGCCCGCTTGGTCATCGGCTGGAAGAGGTCGCGTTCGATGCTTTCCGATTTGGCGATCGACGCCCTGGAGATGGCGATCTTCAACCGTCAATGCCCCCGGGCCCGACCTGTCACAGCTGACGCACCACAGCGACACGGGCATGCAAGTCGGGTGCAACCGGTCGTCGCAACGTCGTTGTCATGAGCATCGTAAACGTAGGGCGAGGTCGAACGCGGCCCTTGCGCCACCACCCCAGCAACATACGAAACCAACCACTGCGGTCAAAGCGTCTGCGCCGAACTGGCGAAGAGACAACCAGCGAGCTTCTACGAACCCGGGGCGGAGGTGCTGGCACGACGCCGATCGACGGACCAAAGCGCCGCCCGGCGGGCGAGCCCCGGCAGGCCGGCTGAGGCGCAGTGCGGGTCGACACGAGCAATTTGTACTGTCATACTGCCATCAGCACGAAGTCAGCACTGGGTCACTGTGCCTTTCTCGTTGCGAGCCACATCTAACCAAGGGGAGACAAATGACGAAGTTTCGCGTTTTATCAATTGCAGTTGGAGCAGCGCTGATCGCCGCCACCGGCCTGTCGTCGGGGCCGAGCTACGCTGCCTCGAAGACGAGTTCGAAGTCGAGTTCGAAGATCACCATCGCCGTGATCACCCATGGCGACGGCGGCGTGTTCTGGTCGGTGTTCCAGAAGGGCGCCGAGAAGGCCGGCAAGGACCTTGGGGTCACCGTTCGCTACGTCGGTTCGAACAATACCGGGACCAAGCAGGCCGACGCGATCAACCAGGCCGTCACCGACAAGGTCGCCGGCATCGCAGTGTCGCTAGCTGATCCCAGCGCCGTGAAGAGCGCGGTGCAGGCGGCGGTCAAGGCCGGCATCCCGGTCGTGACGACCAACTCGGGATCAAACCTCTACAAGGAGTTCGGCGCGTTCACCCACATCGGACAGGACGAGTTCACGGCCGGCGCTGGTGCAGGCGACAAGTTCAACGAAGCCGGAGCCAAGGTGTTGCTCTGCGCCAAGCAGGAGCAGACCAACACGGGTCTCGACGCACGCTGCGACGGCGCGAAGAGCACCTTCAAGGGCAAGTTCCTGACGCCGATCACGACCTCGGGTGATGCCTCTGGCAAGCAGCAGGCCGACATGAAAGCCGCGATCGACTCGGACAAGACAATCGACGCCGTGTTCGGTGTTGGCCCGGTCATCGCCCACGACACGGCCGCAGCTGTGAAGGAACTGGGTCGCACCGTCACCGTTGGTGGCGTCGACCTGTCGCCTGACCTGTTGAAGGACATCGCCGCCGGCGACGTGCTGTTCACGATCGACCAGCAGCAGTACCTGCAGGGTTACATCTCGGTGGTCGCGTTGTACCTCAACGTCACCAACCAGAACACCCTGGGCGGCGGCCTGCCGATCAACACCGGTCCTGGCTTCGTCACCAAGGACAACGCCGACGCCGTTTCCAAGCTCGTCGACGCTGGTACCCGCTAGTACAGACAGCAATTGATTGAGGTGGCGGGCGCCGCGAGGCGCCCGCCACACCTCACGCCGATCGAAGTGACACGCGTCTACTTCGGTCGGCATCTCTACATTCACGTAGATTTGCCCACACGCCATTCTTGAGGTCAGGGGGACCCATGACAGCGACAGACGTGAAGGTCAGCCACGAGCCGGTTTCAGAACCGCCGCCCGTGCCGGCCGACGAACGAATCTCACACCGGGGCCCCATGCGCCGGTGGCTCATCTCACCCGAGATCGGCGCCCTGATCGGTGCGGTCATCGTCTGGACGTTCTTCTGGGGCAACGGTCAGACGTTCGGTGAGGCCGATACGACGCTCAACTGGCTCGACGTGGCCGCCCCGACAGGGATCATGGCTGCCGCAGTGGCGTTGTTGATGATCGGTGGCGAGTTCGACTTGTCGTCGGGTGTCATGACCGGCGCCACCGCCATTCAGATCGGCCTGGTGTCGCGCTTCTTCATGGGCAGCGGTATCAACATCGGGTGGGCCATCGGCTCGGCATTTCTTGCCGCCGCAGCAGTCGGCTGGTTCAACGGCTTCATGGTCAACAGGACCGGGTTGCCCAGCTTCATCGTCACCCTCGCTTCGTTCTTCACCCTTCGCGGCGTGATGTTGGTGATCTCCAAACGGCTGGTTGGCAAGGTGCAGGTCGACAAGATCACCGAGCAGAAGGGTGCCAAGTTCTTCAAGGGCTGGATCGCCCACGAGTGGAAGTTCACCGAGTTCGGCATCCGCGACAAGGTCTTCCTCGGCTTGGTCTTCGTCGGCAGTGCGGCATTCATCTACGGCCTGCTCGAGCAGTCGTTCATCCGGCGGACGCTGAATCCCGCTGGCGTGGGAATCACTGTCGTCGGGCTCATCGGCGCGGTGGCCGGGTTCGTCGGTCTTCTCCGCACCGATGGCGTCGGTCAGAACGCCCTGTTCACCGTGATCGCCGGCCTGGGTGTGGTGTTGGCCATCGTCGGTGCAGGTCAGGCACGTTGGAAGGGGCACAGCAGGGCAGCCGCCTCCGACGGGCTGCCTCCGGAGGCCTCGCGCCGCGTCCTCCTCGGCCTCGGGTGCATCGTCTTGGCATGTCTCACGCCGATCCCGTTCGATCGGCATCAGAGTCAGGCCATCCTCAGCTGGACAGCCGACGGCTTGCGGCCGGTCATCGCCGGTATCGCTGCCATCATCGGCATCGGGTTGGCAATCCGAGTAGCGCTCCCGGAACTGCGCGAGCAGAAGAAGCGCACGGCAGGCGCGTTCGGCAAGCTGGGCATCTTCGCGCTGTATTCGGGCATCCTGGTGATGACGATGATGATCTGCTTCCTGCAGCTCACCACCGTGCAAGCACTTCGTGCGATCGGCATGTTGCTGCTCAGTGGGGCAGGACTGACTTTTCTGATGCTGGCCCGTGGCATCGCTGGCAAGACCAGCAAGCGGTGGCAACTGATCATCGGTCTGCTGGTGCCTGCCGCCCTCGTGGTGCTGGCATTCGTGGTCCGCGCAGACTCCGGCACCGTGCGCTTCCGTACCGGCATGTTCGGCGCCATGATGATCGGGGCGATGGTCCTGACGGCCAACACACTGCTCGAATTCTTCATGGACAAGCGCGATCATGCGGATGCGCAGGCCGATCGGCTGGGCAAGCGTCTGCAGCTCGGCGGGTTCATCCTCGCCTTCATCGGTTTGATCATCCGTCTGGTCTGGTCGAACCTCACGCCCGAGCACGCAAGGCAAGTCAAAGCGGCCGGCGGCAGCGTCGGGCAGAACGTGCTGCGTGAGACCGTGGTGTGGTGGCTGCTGGTGGCGGCTGTCGGTTCGTACGTGCTCGTGAAGACCCGCTGGGGCAACTGGATCTTCGCCGTCGGCGGTAACAAGGAAGCAGCACGTGCCGTCGGTGTGCCCGCCAACCAGGTCAAGGTCGGGCTGTTCGTCTGCGTCTCGCTGTGCGGCTGCCTGGCGGGAACGCTGATCGCCTTGCGCTACGGCACCGTGCAGGCCAACCAGGGCACCGGCCTCGAGTTCGAGTACATCATCGCCGCGGTCGTCGGTGGCTGCCTGCTGACAGGTGGATACGGATCGGTGATCGGTGCCGGTCTCGGCTCGGCCATCATGGCCGTGTCGGTCGTCGGTGTGCAGACCACCAAGTGGAACTCCGACGGCCGCTTCGCCTTCCTCGGCGGCGTGCTGCTGCTCGCGGTGCTCGTCAACAACTTCACCCGCAAGAAGGCTCAGGAGGCACGATGACCGTCACCGAGACAGTCGAACCCAGCGAGCACGCCCTGCTCGAGCTGCGCAACATCTGCAAGTACTTCGGCAACGTCACGGCCCTCGAAGACATCACCACCAGGGTCGAAGCCGGCAAGGTCACGTGTGTGCTCGGTGACAACGGCGCCGGCAAGTCGACGTTCATCAAGATCCTCTCGGGAGTGCACCAGCCGAGCTCCGGCGAGTACACGATGTACGGCTCACCGGTGCACTTCACCACGCCGCGCGACGCCCGCAACGCCGGCATTGCCGCGGTGTTCCAGGACTTGGCGTTGGCGCCGCTGCTGTCGATCTGGCGCAACTTCTTCCTGGGAGTCGAACCCATGCACGCGGGCATCATCATGCGCACTGCGTTCATGAAGAAGACGGCGAAAGAGGAGATGGCCAAGATGGGCATCGACCTGCGCGATGTCGATCAACCGGTTGGCACGCTGTCGGGTGGCGAGCGCCAGTCGGTCGCCATCGCCCGTGCGGTGTACTTCGGCGCCCGAGTGCTGATCCTCGACGAACCGACGTCGGCGCTCGGGGTCAAGCAGTCGGGCGTGGTGTTGAAGTACACACGCGCAGCCGCGGATCGCGGTCTCGGCGTGATCTTCATCACTCACAACCCGAACCACGCCATTCCCGTCGGCGACCGGTTCTTGCTGTTGAACCGCGGGCACAGCCTGGGCGACTTCGCCAAGGATGAGATCTCCAGGACCGAGCTCACCCGTCTGATGGCCGGCGGTGCCGAACTGGAGCAACTCGAGCACGAGATCGGTATCCGCTGAGACTCGATGACCGCACCCCCCGGCACCACCCTCGAGCTGCTCACGGTCGGTCGCATCTGCGTTGATCTGTACGCCAACGAGGCCGGGGCCAGCTTCATCGATCCGCAAACCTTCACCAAGTCGATTGGTGGGTCTGCCACGAACGTGGCCATTGCCGCGGCTCGTCTCGGCCATCACACCGCGGTGTTCACCAAAGTCGGTGACGATCCATTCGGCCAGTATGTGCGCCACAAGCTCGAGTTGTTCGGCGTCGACACGCGCTACGTGCTGACCCACCCGTCGATGCCGACGCCACTTGCCTTCGCGGCGATGGACCCGCCGGAGGACCCGCAGCTGTTGATGTACCGCTACCCGATGGGCCCGGATCAGACGTTGCAGGTCGGCGAGATCGATCGGCAGGCAGCGCTCGACGTGCCGATCCTGTGGTTGACCGGCGCCTGGTTCAGCGACGCCCCGGCCCGCGAGACCTGCTGGGAGCTGCTATCGATCCGCGAACGTCGCCCGCACGTCGTGTTCGACATCGACTACCGGGCCAACTTCTGGCCGAACCGCGAGGCGGCCACGGCCGACCTCGGCCCGGTGCTCGACCACGTGACCGTGGCTGTGGGGAACCGCACCGAGTGTGAGGTCGCCGTCGGCTCCGGCGACCCTCCCGAGGCGGCCCGCCGACTGCTGGATCGTGGCGTCGAGCTGGCCATCGTGAAGATGGGCGGCGAGGGTGTGATGGTGGCCACCTCGCACGGCACCACCGTGGTGCCGCCGCACTTCGTCGAGGTCGTCTGCGGCCTCGGTGCCGGTGATGCGTTCGGCGGCATGCTCGTGCACGGGCTGTTGTCGGGCTGGGAGCCGGTGCGGATCGTCGAGTACTGCAACGTTGCCGGTGCGATCGTCGCCTCACGGTTGCTGTGTTCGGATGCCATGCCGACCCTGACCGAGGTCATCGAAGCGCTGGAGGAGCGTCGTGTCGCTGGATGACAAGACGTTCGCGTCGCTGACCGAGACCCGGGTCAGCGTGCCGCACAAGATCGCCGAAGCGCTTGCGGCGCGGCGGCGACGCACCACCCTGACCCAAGCCGGAATGCTGTTCATCGTCGCCGCTGATCACACCGCGAGGGCGATGGTCGGTCTGTACGACGACCCGTTGGCGATGGCCGACCGGCGATCGATGCTCGACCGCTTGCTGACAGCGCTCGAACACCCCCGGGTCGATGGTGTGCTGGGCAGCGCCGAGATCATCGACGATCTGGCATTGCTGGGAGCGCTGCACGACAAGGTCGCGGTCGGCACCATGAACCG
>JAYVOI010000078.1:0-5923 GCA_043758005.1 Ilumatobacteraceae bacterium | reverse complement strand
AATCTGGCCTCGATTCGGCGGACATCGTCTTCGAGGCGTGGGGCGCCGGCCCCACCCGGTTCGCGACGATCTTCCAGAGCAAGGATGCGCCCAAGGTCGGTCCGATCCGATCGGCTCGCACGCAAGACGTCGATCTCGTCGGCTCGTTCAACGGCGCCGTGTTCGCGTGTTCTGGTGGCAACAACGGCGCGATTGCCGCGATCCGCGGGTCCGATCTGCTGGTCCTGACCGAGAGCCAAGGACCTGGCTGGTACCTCGACAAGAACCGGCACCGCCCGCACGCCACGTTCAACGACACCGCTTCGCTCCGCTCGAACGCCGCTCCTGACCGGCCGGGCCCGGCACAGCAGTTCCACTATCGCGACGCAGGCGTCTCCGCCGTGGGGGATGCTTCGGACGGTTTCAAGCTGCACATCGAAGCCGTGCATGCCGAGTGGCACTTCAATCCCGGCTCGAACAACTACGAGCGGTCGCAAGAAGGCAAGCCACACGTGTTGGCCGATGGCACACGCGTCGCCTTCAACAACGTCATCGTCTTGTGGATCGACTACGGGCACAGCCCGGCCGACCCGCGATCGCCAGATGGCGGCACGATCGGCAAGGGCGACGCCGTGGTGTTCACCAATGGCGAGATGATCAAGGCAACGTGGTCCCGAAGCGATCGGCTGAAGCCAATCGAACTCACTGACGAACAAGGCAAGCCGGTGCTGCTGACGCAGGGCACGACGTGGTTCGAGTTGGCCAACAGCGGGCTGGGCACGTTCCCCGGGACCGACGAGTTGGAAGTCCTACCCGCCTGACCGGCGACGACATCGCATCGCGGACAGCGCGACGGCCCACTCGCGAGTCGCTCTGCTACACATGAACGAGACCCCTCCCGCTCGACGAGCGCTTTTGCACTGCTGAGAGACCTGTGAAATACACCAAGACCACAACGACATTCATGATTGCCGCGCTCACGCTGGGAGCCTGCAGCAGCGGCGGTGATTCGTCCTCGGCGACGACCATCGCCGGAGCCGCCACGACAGCGACCGAGCCGGCTGTGACGACGGCTCCGGGTGACACCCAGGCGGGGGAGTCGACCACGACGGCAGCGTCGAGCACCACCTCGAGCACGATCCCAGCCGACCCGGTGATGCCGCTGACCGGCTTGCCGATCGAGGATCCAGCGCTGGCCGGCCGGTCGGCGCTGGTCGTCAAGATCGACAACCACCCCGATGCCCGCCCCCAGAGTGGGCTGAACCAGGCCGACATCGTGTTCGAGGAGAACGTCGAAAAGCTCACCCGCTTCGCCGCGGTGTTCCAGAGCAAGGACCCGGATCCGGTTGGTCCGATCCGAAGCGGCCGAACCCAAGACGTCGAACTGCTCGGCTCGTTGAACAAGCCGATCTTTGCCTGGAGCGGCGGTAACTCCGGCGTGACCAAGGCGATCAACGGTTCCGACTTCGTGGTGGCCAACGTGGAGAGCAACGCCCGCATCGCCAGCAAGTCGTACCGCACGCGCGATCGTGCCGCGCCGCACAACCTGTACGCCCAAGGCAGTGGCCTGTTCACCATGACGGACAGCGCCGAGACACCTCCGCCGCAGCAGTTCGCCTACCGCAAGGATGGCGCAGCAGTGGCCGGGGACGCGTCCGGCGGCGTCAACCTGAAGATGGACGGCGTCAACGTCAGCTGGAAGTTCGACACCAAGTCCAGCAAATACCTACGGTTCCAGGGTGGCAAGGCGCACAACGATGCCGCCCTCGGTCAGGTGAACGCCACGAACGTCGTCGTGCTGGTCGTCGACTACCAGCCCAGTGCGGTCGACACCAATAGCCCCGAGGCCCAGACCACGGGCACCGGCGAAGTGTTCGCGTTCAGTGCTGGCAAGGTCGTCCATGGCAAGTGGACCCGAGATGACCGCCTCAAGCCGTACACGTTGACCGCCGACAACGGCGATCCGATCCAGCTGACACCGGGTCGCACCTGGGTCGAGCTTGCCCGCGTCGACTCGACCACGCCACAGCCCGGCTGATCGGAACAGGTACCGCGACCACCAGGGAGTCCCTTGGGGTAGCGATCGTGGTGACGATACGCTAGGGGCATGACTTCGAGCAGTTCCACGCCGCGCGCCACCGGTACGTACCCGGTGAAGCGGGGTCTCGCCGAGATGTTGAAAGGTGGCGTCATCATGGATGTCGTCACCTCGGAGCAAGCCAAGATCGCCGAAGATGCCGGGGCATGTGCAGTGATGGCGCTCGAGCGAGTGCCCGCCGACATCCGTCGCGACGGCGGTGTCGCTCGAATGAGCGATCCGGAGATGATCGAGGCCATCAAGGCCGCCGTCACCATCCCGGTCATGGCCAAGGTGCGCATCGGCCATTTTGTCGAGGCCCAGATCCTCGAGGCGCTCGGTGTCGACTACGTCGACGAGAGCGAAGTGCTGACTCCCGCGGACGAGACCCATCACATCGACAAGTACGCGTTCACCGTGCCGTTCGTATGCGGCGCGACCAACCTCGGTGAAGCGCTGCGCAGGATCAGCGAGGGTGCGTGCATGATCCGCTCCAAGGGTGAGGCCGGCACCGGCAACATCGTCGAGGCCGTACGCCACTTGCGCAACATCATCGGCGACATCCGCAAGGTTGGTCAGGCCGATTCTGCCGAGCTGTTCCAATGGGCCAAGCAACTGCAGGCACCGTTGCCGTTGGTGCAAGAGATCGCCGAGACAGGATGGCTGCCCGTGCCGTTGTTCTGTGCCGGTGGCATCGCCACTCCTGCCGACGCGGCACTCGCGATGCAGTTGGGCGCCGAGGCCGTGTTCGTCGGCTCGGGCATCTTCAAGAGCGACGATCCGGCGCCACGTGCCAAGGCAATCGTCGAGGCGACGACACACTTCCGCGACGCAGACATCCTCGCCAAAGTCAGTCGAGGTCTCGGCGCCCCGATGACCGGGATCGCGATGGACGAGATCAATCAGCGATACGCGGAGCGCGGCTGGTAACCATGGCCCAGGTGGGCGGGCCCGATCGGCTCGTCGGTGTGTTGGCGCTCCAGGGTGCATTCGTGGCGCATCAGCGCGCCCTGGAAGACGCCGGTGCCACCACCCGACAGGTCCGCCAGCCTGCTGATCTGGCCGGCGTCGACGGCCTCGTGATCCCCGGCGGTGAGAGCACCACGATGTCGAAGCTGCTGAGCAGCTCCGGGCTGTTCGACGACGTCAAAGCCCTGCTCAGCGACGGTCTCCCTGTCCTGGGTACGTGCGCCGGCATGATCCTGTTGGCATCGGAGGTGTTGGACGGCCGCCCCGACCAACTCAGCTTCGGGGCGATCGACATCTCGGTGCAGCGCAACGGGTATGGCCGACAGGTCGACAGCTTCGAGACCGATCTCGACGTCGTCGGGTTCGACCATCCGTTCCACGCCGTTTTCATCCGCGCGCCGAAGGTCGTCTCGATCGGGGCCAACGTCGAGGTGCTGGCCGAATACGATGGTGTGCCGGTCGTAGCTCGACAGGGTCAGGTCATGGTGGCATCGTTCCATCCGGAGCTCACCCACGACGCCCGGCTGCATGCAAGATTCCTGCAGGAGGTATAGGCCATGTCAGGCCATTCGAAATGGGCGACCATCAAGCACAAGAAGGGCGCGGCCGATCAGGCTCGCGGCAAGCTCTTCGCCAAGCTCGCCAGACAGTTGGAGGTAGCCGCGCGCGAGGGCGGCGGTGATCCCAACTCGAACGCCACCTTGCGGACAGCTGTGCTGAAGGCCAAGGCCGGGCAGATGACGAACGACGCCATCGACCGGGCGATCAAGCGCGGAACGGGTGAAGACGATGGCCGTACGTACGAGGCCATCACCTACGAGGGATACGCGCCCGGGGGAGTCGCACTGTTGATCGACGTGCTGACCGACAACCGCAACCGCACCGGTGCCGAAGTGCGCAACATCTTCTCCAAGCTCGGCGGCTCGATGGCTGAGCCGGGCGCCGTTGGGTGGCAGTTCACCCGGCGCGGCGTGATCCTGGTGACGAGCGGCGACGAGGACAGCGTGATGATGGCCGCGCTCGAGGCCGGCGCCGACGACGTATCCGGAGATGGTGGCGGCTACCGGGTCACGTGCGACCCATCGGCCGTGTACGACGTGCGCGATTCGCTGCAGGCTGCCGGTTTCGTGATCGAGTCGGCGGAGAGCACGATGGTCGCCAGCTTGTTGGTCGAGGTGACCGACAAGGACGATGCCCGCAAGATCTTGCGGATCGTCGACGCGTTCGAGGACAACGAGGACGTGCAAGACGTGTACAGCAACTTCGACATCAGTGACGAGTTGATGGAAACGGTCGAGGCATGAGTGTTGGAACCGGCGACAAGGCGCCGGCATTCAGCCTGCCGGCGACGGGTGGAGCGACGATTTCGCTGGAGGACTACGCCGGTCGCCCGGTGGTACTGGTGTTCTACCCGGGCGACGACACCGCGGTCTGCACCAAGCAGCTGACCTCGTACAGTCGCGATCTCGGCGAGTTCGAGTCGCTCGACGCGCAGGTGCTCGGCATCTCGGCCCAGAGCGTCGAGAGCCACGAGATGTTTGCTGGAAAGCAGGACCTGAAGTTCCCACTGCTGGCGGATACCGACAAGGCCGTCGCCGGGCTGTACGGAACCCTCGGGCCGCTCGGGTTCCCGAGACGAAGCGTGTTCATCGTCGACAAGCACGGCGTGATCCGCTACGCCCATCGAGCGATCGCCGGGCTGACGTACCGTCCGGTCAGCGAGCTCGTCGAAGTGTTGAGCACGCTGTAGCGCGATCACCCACTCCGACGTTGCCGGGTACTACAGTACGAACCTGTGTTCGTCTCTCAGCGCGTCTTGGGCATCGATCCCGGCCTGACCCGGTGCGGGTATGCAGTGCTCGACAGCACCGGCCCCGGCGCACCGAAGGCGTTGTCGCTCGGCGTGCTCCGCACGCCACCGACTGATCCTTTGCCGAAGCGACTCGCTGCGTTGCAGGCCGAGATCGTGGCGCTGCTTCGCGAGTTCCGGCCCGACGTGGTCGCTGTCGAACAGGTTTTCTTCCAGGTCAACGTGCGCACCGCGATGAGTGTGGGGCAGGCCAGCGGTCTGGCCCTGGCCGAGGCCGCGGCATTCGGTTGCGAGGTGGTGCAGTACACCCCGAACCAGGTCAAGAACTCGGTGGCGGGTTGGGGCGGCGCCGACAAGGCACAAGTGCAGAAGATGGTGCAGGTGCGCCTCGGGTTCTCCGCGCCGCCTCGACCACCCGACGCCGCCGACGCTGCTGCACTGGCGCTCTGTCATCTGGCTTCGGCACCCTTGCGGCGACACATCGACGCGATCGCTCGGGCGGTCGCCACGTGATCGGGTCGTTGCGGGGTTCGGTGCTCGAGCGCCTCGACGACGGTCGGGTGCTCGTCGAAGTCAGTGGTGTCGGCTACCTCGTCACGGTCACGCCGCGAACGTTGGCTGAGCTCCAGCCGACGTCGCCGGTGTTCCTCTACGTGCATCACCACATTCGAGAAGACACCCAGATGCTGTTCGGGTTCCTTCGTCGCGACGAACGCGCGGCGTTCGACGTGTTGATCGCCACGCATGGCATCGGCCCGGCACTGGCGGTCGCCATCCTCGGCACCCATTCCCCGGCAGCGCTCGTCGACATCGTTGCCGGCAACGACCTCGGTGCGCTCACGCTGGTGCCGGGCGTCGGCAAGAAGACCGCCGAGCGACTGCTGATCGAGCTGCGCAATCGCTTGAACCTACCGATGCTCGAACCCTCGACCACCGAGGGCAGCAGCACGACCATCGGCGACGTGCGCGAGGCGCTGTCGGGCCTGGGCTACGGCTCGGAGGAGATCCGCGAGGCGATGCGCGAGTTGCCGGAGTCCGCCTCGGCGGAGGATCTGCTGCGCGACGCGCTGCGTCTGTTGGGGGTTCGG
>JAYVOI010000077.1:0-5937 GCA_043758005.1 Ilumatobacteraceae bacterium | reverse complement strand
TGAAGGCAGCGAACAGCGCCGAGCTCATGGCCCAGCCCGACATCGACGGCGCCCTCGTCGGCGGGGCGAGCCTCGACCCCGACGAGTTCGCCCGCATCGTCCAGTTCCGGCACCACTAGCCACGCTGCTCCCTCGTCGGAGTGATGGCGTGCGCGGAGCGCGTCTGACCCGTCACTTGCCATCATCGTTCCGGAACATTCGTAACACTCGGGTGGCGCGTTCGTAACAGCCCCTCCCTAGCTGCGGGTAAGGACAGTGCTACGGTTGGTCAGGATCGTTCAGCCGAGGCACAGGGGAGGTATCTGGCTGTTCGATACCCGCTACCTGCGTGTTCGCGACGATGTGCGTCCCACCGGCCACCATCCGGGAGGGCGACGGCGTCAACGCGACCCTACCTGTGCCTGTACGTCCAACCCACCAGGAGGTCCCAGCTTGAAGAGCACTAGGAGCGCGAGGGCAGCTGTGCTGCTTCTCGGCGTGAGCATGATCGCTGCCGCATGTGGCAGCAGTAGCAAGACCGGTGCCGCCACCACGGCGGCCGCCGCCGTGACCACGGCCGGCGCGGCGACGACGGTGGCTGCGGCCCCGTCCGCGGTCGCCACCACGGCCGCACCCTCGACCAGCGCGGCGGCCGGCGTGAAGCCGCCGGCCGGTGGCATGGTCCTTACGTTCAACCTCAATCCCAAGGCCGTTTGGGACGACGGGACGCCCATCACCGTCAAAGACTTCCAGTGCTCGCAGACGGCGATCCTCGGAACGACCGGGTCGAACAGCACCACCGGCCACGACCAGATCACGTCGGTCGAGCAGGGCAAGGACGACCACCAGGTTGTTATCACGCTCAAGACGATCTACGCGCCCTACAAGAACCTCTTCGTCGGTCAGCTTCTCGAGGCGGCCAAGGTCAAGAACTGCAAGGACGTCAAGGACGAGTTCCAGGACAACATCCCGTTCTCGAACCGCCCGTACAAGATCGAGTCGTGGAGCAAGGACCAGCTCGTCCTCGTGCCGAACGACAAGTACTTCGGTCCCGAAAAGGCGATCGCCAAGAAGGTCGTCATGGTCCCGAAGGCCGACAGCGACACCGAGCTGGCGTCGTTGAAGTCGGGGGAGAGCGACTTCATCTTCCCGCAGGCATACTCGGGCATCAAGGAAGCGCTCAACGATCCGCACATCAAGTTCACGCCCGGCTACGGCACGAACTACGAAGGCCTCTACTTCCAGCAGAAGTCGGGTCCGTTCTCGGACGCGACGTTCCGCAAGGCCTTCGCCAAATCGGTCGACCGCGACACGATCCTGAAGTCGATCTACGACCCGATCTTCCCCGGCGCCCCGCTGCTCAACTGCGGTCTGTGGGTGCCCACGATCGGCAAGTGGTGCGACGACTCAGTCTTCAAGGGCTACTACGACCAGGCGGGCGCCGACAAGCTGCTCACCGATGCCGGGTGGAAGAAGGGTGCCGACGGCATGTGGGCCGACAAGACCGGCAAGGTGCCGGAGATCCGTTGGATGATCAACGCCGGTAACAAGCGCCGTGAAAACACCCAGGCGCTGATGATCCCGTTGTTCGCCAAGGCTGGGTTCAACGTCAAGGCCGACAACTGCGACGCCGCCTGCGTGTTCCAGAAGCGTCTTCCGGCGCTCGACTTCGACCTCGGCATGTACATCAACACCGCATCTCCCGACCCGACAGTGACGAGCATCATGTCGTGCGACTCGGTTCCGTCGGATGCCAACGGCAACAAGGGGCAGAACTCCTCCGGGTGGTGCAACAAGGACGCGACTGCGTTGATGGCCAAGTCGGACGCCGAGCTCGACGCCACGAAGCGCATCGACCAGATCCACCAGATCGGCAAGGCGCTGGCCACCGACGCGGTGATGCTCTCGCTGTTCCAGTTCCCGAACATCGCCGCCTGGCGCACCGACAAGCTCGACGGTGCGATTGACAAGGACGCCGGCAACTTCCAGGGCTTCCAGAACATCTGGGAGTGGAAGCCGAAGAGCGGTGACCAGATCACGATCGGGGCCGAGCAGTGGCCCGACTGCCTCAACCCGATCACGGAATGCGCGAACTCGTCGTGGTTCGTCTGGACGACGGCGTTCAAGGTGCTCATGAGTCCGTGGGATACCACGGCTTCTGGCGACTACGTGGACAGCCCGCTGCTCGCTGGCCCGGCGACCGTCGTCACCGGCTGATCCACCGGCCCAGCACTGACGGATACGTTTAGCGGTGCCGGCCACCTCGGCCGGCACCGCCACCGTCACGCTCCTCTTTTCCACGTCGTTCGGGTCCGTCCTTCGAGAGATCGGGGCCAGGTTGGCCAGATACATCCTCCGGCGTCTGCTGTGGGCGATACCCATCATCATCTTCGTCACGTTCCTCGCCTTCGTCGCGCTCCGCATCGGCACCGACCCGGTGAACAGCTACCTCCGGCAGAACCCGCGGGCGAGCGCGGCGAAGATTGCCCAGTACCGGGCGGCGAACGGGCTGAACGGCTCGCTTCCCGAGCAGTACTTCCACTGGTTCAGGCACTTCGTCACCGGCAAGTGGGGCCGCTCGATCAAAGGCAGCCGGCCGGTGTGGCCAGAGCTGAAGCACGCCTTCGGCAACACGCTCGTGCTCGGCGGGCTGGCGACGTTCGTCGGCATCGCCGTCGGCGTGGCGATCGGTGTCATCGCCGCCCTGCGCCAGTACTCGAAGTTCGACTCCGCCGCCTCCACCGGTGCGTTCATCGGGCTCTCGATCCCGCCGTACATCTCGGCGATCCTTCTCCAACTGCTGTTCGCCGTGTACCTGACGCGATGGCTCGGGCTCTCGAAGCCGTTCCTGCCGACCTCGGGCGTGTATCCACCCGGCCACAAGGGTTTCGACCTCTGGCTGCGGCTCAAGTACCTGGTCCTGCCGACGATCGTGGTGGCGATCCAGATCATCGCCGTCTACAGCCGCTACATGCGGGCGAGCCTGCTCGACGTGATCAATTCCGAGTACCTCCGCACGGCTCGGGCGAAGGGCATCAGCGAGCGGCGGGTCATCGTCCGCCACGCCATGCGCAACGCCCTCATCCCGGTCACGACCCAGGCGGCGCTCGACATCGGCGCCATCCTCGGGGGGCTCATCATCACCGAACGGATCTTCGAGTACAAGGGCCTCGGCGACTACTTCCTCGGTGCGTTCAACAACGGAGAGTTCCCGCTGATGATGCCGTGGCTCGCCTTCGTCGTCTTTGCGGTGATCTTCTTCAACCTTCTGGCTGACATCCTGTACGCCTGGCTCGATCCGAGGATCCGCATTGACTGAGCTCGCTCCGCTCCCGACCATGGGTCCCTCCGACGACGTGGCGCTGCTCGCCACGGCCGACGAGGCCGCCGGTCTCCAGACCGAGTCGATGTCGCCGGGCCAGCGGGCACTGCGACGCTTCCTGCGCCACCGCGTCGCCGTCCTCTCGCTCGTCGTGCTCGGGCTCCTCACGGTCCTCGTGCTGTTCGCGCCCCTCACCGCCCGCTACGCCCAGGGTCAGCGGCTCGCACCGATCGCTGGACGCACGAACTTCGCCCCTCCCAACGCCAAGTCCTGGCTGGGCACCGACGACCTCAACCGC
The DNA here is from genome assembly GCA_043758005.1 of Ilumatobacteraceae bacterium. Lineage (GTDB taxonomy): Bacteria > Actinomycetota > Acidimicrobiia > Acidimicrobiales > Ilumatobacteraceae > JAENVT01. Next base: position 2,338 of record JAYVOI010000077.1, on the reverse strand, counting down.
GACCTCTACTCGCGCATCGTGTGGGGTGGCCGGGTGTCGATCTTCATCGGGCTCGCCGTGGCGATCCTGGGGTCGCTCGTCGGCACTGCGGTCGGCGCCATTGCCGGCTATCGCGGCGGCTTCCTCGACGGGGCGCTCATGCGCACCACCGACATCTTCCTCGCCTTTCCCGCGCTCGTCGCCCTGCTCGTGCTGCGCAACATGTTCGGCGCGGTGCACTGGCTCACGGCCGTCTTCGGCCAGAAGTCGTCGATCCGGTTCATCGTCTTCCTGCTCGCCTTCTTCGGCTGGATGGGGGTGGCCCGCATCGTGCGCGGGGCCGTGCTCAGTCTGAAGGAACGCGAGTTCGTGGAGGCCTCGACCGCGCTCGGGGCGAAGACGTCGCGCATCATCATCCGCCACATCCTGCCGAACACCATCGGACCGATCCTCGCGGCCACCACGCTTTCGGTCGTCGCCGCCGTCATCGGCGAGGCGGGTCTCGCGTTCTTCGGCTACGGCCTCGACGCGAGCAAGAACCAGGCGAGCTGGGGCATCCTGCTGTCTGATGCAAAAGGCGCGGTGATCACCGGCAAGTGGTGGTTGGTGCTCTTTCCGTGTCTCGTCTTCGTCATCGCCATCCTGTGCATCAACTTCATCGGTGACGGGTTGCGTGACGCCTTCGACCCCAAGCAGGACAAGGGCCGCGCGTGACCACAGGCTCGTCGCTTCTGTCGATCCGCGATCTGCGGGTCACCTTCCCGACGCCGGACGGCGACGTGCAGGCCGTGCGCGGCGTGGACATCGACGTCGATGCCGGCGAACTGGTCGGCGTAGTGGGCGAATCCGGCTCGGGCAAGTCGGTCACGTTCCTCGCCGTCATGGGCCTGCTCCCGAAGTCGGCCAGGATCACCGGGTCGGTGACGATCGCCGGCCGCGATGTGTTGGCGGCGCCCGAGTCGACCTGGCGGTCGATGCGCGGCAAGGAGATGGCGATGATCTTCCAGGATCCGCTGTCGGCCCTGAATCCCGTGCATCGCGTCGGGAAGCAGATCACCGAGATGATCCAGTCCCATCAGGAGCTGTCGAATGCGGCGGCGATGAGCCGGGCGATCGAGCTACTCGACCTCGTGGGCATTCCCCAGGCCAAGGACCGGGCGCGTTCGTTCCCCCACGAGTTCTCCGGCGGGATGCGCCAGCGCGTGATGATCGCCATGGCCGTCGCCAACGATCCGCGCGTGCTCATCGCCGACGAGCCGACGACGGCGCTCGACGTCACGGTGCAGGCCCAGATCCTCGACGTCATCCAGCGGGTGCAACGCGAGCTGCGCGCCGCCGTGGTTTTCATCACCCATGATCTCGGCGTCGTCGCCCGCACGGCCGACCGCGTCCAGGTGATGTACGCCGGCCGGGCCGTCGAGCGGGCCGAGGTGCACGCGCTCTTCCGGCGGCCCACGCACCCGTACACGCAGGGCCTGCTCCGCTCGTTGCCCGCGATCGGCCACGAGCGGCTCACGCCGATCAAGGGTGCGCCGCCGAACATGCTCAAGCCACCGACGGGCTGCGCGTTCCGCGTTCGCTGCGAGCACGCCACCGAGATCTGCGCCGTCGACCCACCGCCGGAGCTGGCGCCGTTCGGTGAGTCGTTCACCGCGTGCGTGCGGGCGGCCGAGGTCTACGGGGCGGTGCCGGCGTGACCGGCGAGCCGATCCTCGAGGTCACCGACCTGGTGAAGCACTTCACCGTCAAGGCGGTGCAGGGCATCCGGTCGACGAAGCTCACGGTCCAGGCCGTCTCGTCAATCTCGTTCACCGTCGGGGCCGGTCAGACCGTCGGCCTCGTCGGCGAGTCCGGGTCGGGGAAGACGACGGCCGGGCGCTGCGTGTTGCGGCTGATCGAGCCGACGTCCGGCTCCGTCCGATTCAAGGGCGAGGAGCTGGTCGGCATGCCGGCCGAGCGGTTGCGCAAGCTTCGACGGGACATGCAGATCGTGTTCCAGGACCCCTACGCGTCGCTCGACCCTCGCATCACCGTCGGTTCCGCCATAGCCGAGCCACTGGTGATCCAGAAGGTGGCCGGCGACCACGATGCTCGCGTCGCCGAGCTGCTCGAGCTCGTCGGCCTCGCCCCCGACCACCGCCGACGGTTCCCGCATGAGTTCTCCGGCGGTCAGCGTCAACGCATCGGCGTCGCCCGCGCCCTCGCGCTGAACCCCTCGCTGCTCGTGCTCGACGAGCCGGTGTCGGCGCTCGACGTTTCCGTGCAGGCCGGCGTCGTCAACCTGCTCGAAGACCTGCAGGACCGCCTCGGTCTCGCCTACCTGTTCATCGCCCACGACCTCTCGGTGGTGCGCCACATC
>JAYVOI010000076.1:0-13641 GCA_043758005.1 Ilumatobacteraceae bacterium | reverse complement strand
GTTTCGTCGGCGAGCCGCTGGTCGCGGTGGTGGCGACCGACCGGCACGCTGCAGTCGACGCGGCGGCGATGATCTACGTCGACATCGAACCACTGCCGGCCGTCGTCGAGCTCGACGATGCCTTGAGCGACCGCACGCTGGTTCACCCGACACTCGGCACCAACACCTACGCAACGTTCACGTCGGAGCACCAGGCTGACTTCAGTGGGTGCGAGGTCGTGCTCGACCTCCGCGTCGTCAACCAACGGATCAACGGTTCGCCCATCGAGCCGCGCAGCGGCCTGGCGTACTGGGAGCCGCATCCCGACGGGGACCGCCTCGTGCACTACTCCGCTTGCCAGGGTGCGCACCCGACCAGAGACATCCTCGCCACGCTGTACGGCCTGCCGCTGGATCGCGTTCGTGCGGTGGTGCCCGATGTCGGCGGTGGGTTCGGTGTGAAGTCCCGAACGATCGGGGAAGAACTGACGCTGGGCTGGTTGTCGCGGCAGGTCGGCGTGGCCGTCCGCTACACCGAGACCCGCACCGAGGCGATGCAGGCCATGCCACAAGGCCGCGGACAGCGCGTCGACGTGAAGATCGGTGGCACCCGAGACGGCCGAGTCACGGCCTACCACCTCGAGGTTGTCCAGGACGCCGGCGCGTACCCGCTGATGGGTGCCTACCTGCCGATGATGACGCAACGGATGACGCCCGGGGTGTACGACATCGTCAACTGCAGCTTTCACGGCGTCTCGGTGGCGACGAACAAGATCTCTGTCACTGCCTACCGCGGCGCCGGTCGCCCAGAGGCCGCGCTGGCGATCGAGCGGGCGATCGACTTCTATGCCGCAGAGATCGGCATGGACCCCACCGAGGTGCGCAGCCGCAACTTCGTCCCAAGGTTCATGGAGCCGTACACCACGGGGATCGGGACGACCTACGACGTGGGCGACTATGCCGAGGCCATGCGTCGTGCGCTCGATGCCGCCGACTATCTCGCGTTGCGTGCCGCTCAATCAGCTCGACGAGCCAGCGGTTCGACCGTGCAGATCGGAATCGGCATCGCCGTGTACGTCGAGATCACCTCTGCCGCAGCGCCGACCGAATACGGCGCCGTGCACCTGTTGGCCGACGGCCGCATGCGTGTGCTGACCGGCGCAACCCCGTACGGGCAGGGCCATGTCACCACCTGGAAGATGATCATCGCCGACCGGCTCGGCATTCCGATGGATGCGGTCGACGTGGTCCACGGCGACACCGACGAGGTCCCGTCCGGAGGACTGACGGTCGGCTCGCGGTCGGTGCAGGTTGCCGGTTCGTCGCTCGTGATCGCCGCTGCCAACCTCGCCGACGCAGCGCGAGAACGCGCCGCGAACCTCTTGGAGGCAGCAGTCGAAGACATCGTGCTCGACACCGACGCCGGCACCTTCCATGTGGCCGGGTCCGCTCAGCCATCGGTCGGTTGGGCCGACGTGGCAGCAGCAGCAGGCGACCCGTTGGTCGGGCTCAGCGACTTCAAGGCGGCACAGCCGACCTTTCCCTTCGGCGCGCACGTCGCGGTCGTCGAGGTCGACACCGAAACGGGCAAGGTGACCGTGCAGCGAGTCATCGCGGTCGACGACGCCGGCACCCTCCTCAATCCGCTGATCGTCGATGGCCAGATCCACGGTGGCATCGGGCAGGGAGTCGCCCAGGCGCTGTTGGAGTGGATGCAGTACGACGAAGATGGCAATCCGGTCACGTCGAACTTCGCCGACTACCCGGTGATCTCGTCGGCGGAGTTGCCCAGCTACGAGTTGGTCCACATGGAAACGCCGACATGGGTCAACCCACTCGGCGCCAAAGGTGCGGGCGAGTCGGGCACGATCGGGTCGATTCCCGCAGTGCTCAACGCTGTTGTCGACGCGCTGTCGCCGTTCGGCGTACGGCACCTCGACGGGCCGGCCACACCACAACGGGTATGGGACGCCATCTCGATGGCGCAACGCTAAGTTTCAACGATCCGACCACTGGGGGTTCACATGTCGTTCACCGATTCGGGCACGGAGCAGTTCTCACTGCAACAGCGCTACGAGGCCGCGCCGAAGCAGATCCTGGCGACGGGCATCCAGGCGCTCGTCCGTCTTCCGATCGATCTGATGCGCGCCGATCGCGCCAAGGGTTGGAACACGGCCGCGTTCATCTCGGGGTATCAGGGCTCACCGCTGGGGGGATACGACCGCGAGCTACAGAGCCAGCGCAAGCTGCTCGACGAGCTCAACATCGTGCACGTGCCCGGGCTCAACGAGGAGCTTGCAGCAACGTCGGTGTTCGGTTCGCAGGTCGCCCAGACGTATGACCGACCGAAGTTCGAAGGTGTCGCCGGGCTCTGGTACGGCAAGTCGCCGGGGCTCGATCGCGCCGGCGATGCGATCCGTCACGGCAGCTTCGGCGGAACCGGGCGCAAGGGCGGTGTGGTGCTGCTGGTTGGCGACGATGCAGCGGCCAAGTCATCGACGCTTCCGTCGCGCAGCGATCCGACGCTCGTCGCCTTGCACCTTCCGGTGTTCTATCCGGGCACCGTGCAAGAGGTGCTCGACCTCGGCATTCACGCCTTCGCCATGTCGAGGCTGACCGGGCTGTGGGTGGCGATGAAGATCACGACGCCCGTTGCCGACGGCTCGGGGATCGCCGAGGTCGCGCCGAGCCGGTTCGAGCCGGTGCTGCCCACCTTCGAGGTCGACGGCAAGCCGTGGGTGCCGACCCTCAGTGGCCACGTGGGCGTGCCGTTCGCCAACACCCTGGAGATCGAGGTGCTCGGCAATCGCATCGAATGGGCGAAGCGATACGTCGCCGCAAACCCGCTCAACCAATTCGTCACCAATCCGAGTGACGCATGGTTGGGGATCGTCGCCGGCGGCTACGACATGCAACAGGTGCTCGAGGCGCTGCGCGTGCTCGGCCTCACGACCGAGCGACTCGACGATCTCGGGATCCGAGTCCTGAAACTCGGCGCGCTGCACCCGCTGGACCACGGCGCCATCCGCGAGCTCGCCTCCGGCACGGCCACCGTGATGGTCTGCGAGGACAAGCTCGACTTCCTCGAATCACGTGTGCGATCCGTCCTCTACGGATCAGCCAACGCCCCAGCCATTGTCGGCAAGTACGACCACGATGGCAAGCCGCTGATCACTCACTACGGCGCGTTGACCATCGACAACCTCGTCGACTCGCTGCGGCGAGTACTGACGTTGCGCATCCCGGCCGACCAACTCACCGCCGTCCGCAAGTCGGAGCCCGTGCGGATTGCACTCGGGGCCGAGGCCGTACGTACGCCGTTCTTCTGCAGCGGCTGCCCACACAACACCGGGTTGCTGGTGCCGGAGGGCTCATTGGTCGGCGCGGGCATCGGCTGTCACGGCATGGTCAGCATCGTGCCGCGCGAGCAGACCGGCCATGTCACCGGCATCACGCAGATGGGTGGAGAAGGCGCCCAGTGGATCGGCACGGCGCCGTTCGTCGAGGATCACCACTTCTTCCAGAACATGGGCGACGGCACGTACTTCCACAGCGGTCAGCTCGCTGTGCAGGCAGCCATCGCCTCGGGCACCACGATGACGTTCAAGATCTTGTACAACGCGGCGGTGGCGATGACCGGGGGCCAGGACGCCGCAGGTCTGCGTTCGGTTCCGGAGATGGCCCAGATGCTGGTGGCCGAAGGCGTCAAGCACATCACCATCACGACCGACGACCCGGCGAAGTATCGCGGCGTCAGCTTGCCGAGCGGTGTCGACGTCGTGCACCGAGACGCGATCGTCGACGCCCAGGAGAAGTTGCGGCGCATCGACGGTGTCACCGTGCACATCCACGACCAGCAGTGCGCGGCGGAGAAGCGCCGCGACCGTAAGCGCGGCATCCTCGCTCCGGCAACGTTTCGGGTGATGATCGACGAGCGCGTGTGCGAGGCGTGCGGCGACTGTGGAGTGCAGTCGAACTGCCTGTCGTTGCACTCGACGGAAACCGAGTTCGGCCGCAAGACCGTGATCGACCAGGCCAGTTGCAACGTCGACGCCAGTTGCCTGAAGGGTGACTGCCCGGCGTTCATCACCGTCAAGCCGGGCAAGGCCCGCAAGACCAAGCGGTCCGCATCCGCGACGACCGACCTGCCGTCACCCACGCTGCTCGTGCCCGCCGACGTCGCCATTCGCATGCCCGGCATCGGTGGCACTGGCGTCATCACGGTCAGCCAGGTGCTGGCCGCAGCGGCTCAGATCGCCGGCATCGCCGCCAAGACCGCCGACCAGACCGGCTTGTCGCAGAAGGCCGGGCCGGTGGTGTCGACGGTGACGATCGGCGACCCGACGCCGGGGCGTGTCGGGGTGCTGCTGGCGTTCGACGCGCTGGCGTCGTCGACGCCGGCCAACCTGGCCGGTCTCGACGCGGAGAACAGCGTCGCTGTCGTCTCGACGAGCATCGCCCCGACGGGGCGGATGATCGGCAAGGTCGCCTCGCACGGTCTCGATCTCACCCCGTTGCGAACCGAACTGGCCAAGCGAACCGACGCGACGCGCAACCTCTACGTCGACGCCTCGCAGATCGTGACGGCGCTGCTCGGCAATGCCGTCACCGCCAACGTGTTCATGGTGGGTGTTGCCTACCAGGCCGGGTTCATCCCGCTGCCCGGTGAAGCCATCGAACGGGCGATCGAGCTCAACGGCACGGCTGTCGAGCTCAACCTCGCCGCGTTCCGGTGGGGGCGTCGTTGGACGATCGATCCCAGTGACGTCGAAAAGGCTGCGGGCGCCAGCGTTGCCTACGCACTGCAGCCGTACGCCGTCGAGGGGATCGACGACGCGGTGCTTCGCGATGTGGTCGAGCGGCGTGCCGGCGACCTGGTCGAGTACCAGAACCGGCGGTACGCAGCGCGCTACGCCGACGTGGTCGTGCGGGCGCACCGTGCCGAGCAGCAAGCAGGCGGCGACGGTGGGTTCAGCATCGTCGTTGCTCAGCAACTGCATCACGTGATGGCGTACAAAGATGAGTACGAGGTGGCTCGGCTGCTGCTCGCCGGGCGACCGCGCGTTGCCGCGCAGTTCGGCGACGACTCGACGATGACGTGGAACCTCTACCCACCGGTGCTGCGGTCCATGGGGCTCGGGCGCAAGCTTCGTTTCGGTCGGTGGTCCGTGCCGGTGATGTCGACGCTGAGGTCGATGAAGGGTCTGCGCGGCACTGCACTCGATCCCTTCGGTCACTCGAAGGTCCGCCGCACCGAGCGCGCCATGGTCGACGAGTACATCGAGCTCATCGACGAGGCATCCGCGATGCTCGCCGGCAACCCGGCCAAGGCATTCGAGCTCGTTGGTCTCGTCGACCAGGTTCGCGGCTACGAAGGTGTGAAGTTGGCCAATGTCGATCGCTACCGCACCGCGGTGGCGGCGCTACGCCAGAAGTAGCAGTTACGCCGGCGCGGCCTGCGGCCAGTCGGTGTCGTCGACGAATGCCTGCACCCGGGCGACGCATTCGCTGCGGTCGTAGATCCCGTAGAGCGCTTGCTTCATACGCGGCGGGTCGCCGAAGAAGAACAGCTCGTAGTGCGACTGGCGTCCTCCGAATGCGCTGATCGACATGTCCCAGGCGAGTCGGAACAGGGCGACCCGCTCGTCTGCCGAGCTGGCTGCCCCCTGCAGGTACTTGGCGATGTCGGCGCCGCGGGGGCCGGCGAAGTCGGCCTCGGTCGGGATGGTGATCAACCCACTGGTCGTCACCAGTTGCACGATCTCGACCATGCGCTTGTACACGCCCGGGAACCAGTTGCGGGCCGCGTCGAGCGGCGGACGGGCGGGGGTCATCACCCCGTACTGGTTCAGGGTCGCGCCGGCCTCGCTGGCGATCTTCAGGCCTTTCATGATCTCGAGGATCATGATCACCTCCGCCACCATCTGCTGCACGTGGGGCGCGTCGCCGGACCCGATCATGTCGATCACGGCCTGGATCACACCCAGGAACGCCTCGGTCTTGGCGATCTTCAGGTTCACCACTTGATGCGCCATGTGCAGCACCGCGCCGGTCTCGGCATATGCCCGGTTGGCCAGCTCGACGTCGTTCATCAACAGCACGCGCTCCCAGGGCACTAGCACGTCGTCGAAGTAGACCATCGCGTCCATCTCGTCGAAGCGCGAGCCCAGTGGATGATCGCGGTGGCTGCGCCCGAGATCGAGGGGCTCTCTGCACTGAAACGAGAGTCCCGGAGTGTCGTTGGGGATGCCGAACGCCAACGCGTACGGCTTCATCTCGTCGCCACCCTTCACGACGGTCGACGGGAAGATCAGGATCTCGTCGCTGATCGGCAGCGTGGCCAGCATGCGCGCACCACGCACGATGATGCCGTCGGAGGTCTCACGCACGACGCCGAGGGCGATGAACGGATCGTTCAACTCGAAGGCTTGCTTGCGTCGGTCGACCTGCGGGTTGGTCAAGGCGTGGGTCAACGCCAGATCGTTCTCGCGGACGTACTCGAAGTAGTTGCGGGCGTTGTCGGCGAATTCGGGGCGGCACTGCCCGAAGTACTCCGCCGCGGTTCCCGCACCCATGAGGTTGACGTTGAGGTAGTCGGGCATTCGGCCCATGAACCCCAGGCAGGCGTCGGCCCACACCTTGTGCATGGCCGAGCGACGCTCCAGGTCTTCTCGCGTCCTCGGGATGATGAAGCTCATGCCCACCCGGTCGCCGGTCGATGGCGACGGAAACGTCATCGTCTCGACCAGATCTGGCCGATGCTGCAGGTCGTACAGCGCGGCGAGTGAATGCGCCGCGTTGGCGGTTCGCGGATGCGTGGTCGGGTCGGCGACGAGCTCACCCTCGACCCACAGTGCGGGCGGCTCTGACTGCAGCCTGTCGAGGACCTGCTGACCGGTACGTGCTCCCATTGATGCTCCGCTGTCTCGTGGTGTGCTCTATAATCGAACAAATGATTCGAATGTCGAACGAGACTGTAGCACCGTCGCAAACCCTCGATCGAGGGCTGGCGTGCCTCGATTTCGTTGCCGCCTCGGATCGCGCTGTCTCGGTCGATGCCACCGCTGCGGCCCTCGGCCTGCACCGTTCGATCGTCTATCGACTGCTGCGCACGCTCGAATTGCGCCACCTGGTCGAGCGTGATGTGGAGGGCGACTACCTCGCCGGCACGTATCTCGCCGTCCTCAGTCGTTCCGTGCGCCGGTCGCTTCGCGCCGCAGCGGCGCCGGTGCTGGCCAACCTTGCCGAACGGCTGCAGATGACGGCGTTCCTGGTCGCGGCCGATGACGACGAGGCGGTGACGCTCGACAGCGTCGAGCCGACCTCGTTGAACGCCCACGTCGCCTACCGGCCAGGTACCCGCCATCCGCTCGATCGCGGTGCGCCCGGGATCGCCTTGCTGGCCGGCCGCCCATCGGTGCCCGGCGAGCGGGCCGCCGTGACGCAGGCCCGCCAGGTCGGGTGGGCGCACAGTGAGGCCGAGGTGATCGCCGGGCTCGCGGCCATCGCCGTTCCGATCGGCGACCAAGGCGCGATCGCCGTGCTGTGGCTGGCCGGGAGCCCCGTCGACACGTCGACGGTCGCCGAGGAGGTCGCCGCGGCCGCCGGCGACGTTCGCCGCCGCCTCGGGCTCGACGAGGTGTGAGTACGGAAGCAAGGCCTGTGGAGTGTTTCAAGGCACCCAGGAGGGCGCGAACCACTCCACAGGACCGCGCCGCGGTTGGAGACTGCGGCCCGTATCGGGGCGTCGGTTACCAGACGCTGGGCGCAGGGGCCTCGTGAAGATGGCGTGAAGGTGCCTTGCGTCTCGACCGCGTTGGCGCGACGCTCCATCTCGTGGTGAGCCGGCCGGTCGCGTTGTCCGAAGAGGACGAGCTGAACGAGCTGGCTCGGTGCTACCCGGGTGTGATCCACCAGCTACGCGTCGAGGACCTCGGCCGGCGCCTGCGCACACGTCGTGCGCTCCCAGTGGCTCACTGCCGGCCTGGACCGTGCGGCAATCGACTGCAGTTGTGGCTCGACGGGGGTGGTGTGCTTCGCCTGTGGTTGTACTGGCCGATCCACTGCCGAAACGTCGCCGCCCTGACGGCGATCGGCTGGTACGACAAGGTGGGCTGGGTGGCTGACCTCCGCACGGCGACAGGAGAGTCAGCGCGTGTCTATGCATACCGCGCCCAACTCGAACACCGTCCGCTGACGGACGCGTACTAGCTCACGCCCCAGCCACCGTCGACGCGCAACAGTTGGCCGGTGATGTGCTTGCTCTCGTCACTGCACAAGAACAGTGCGGCCTGGGCGTGGTCATCGGCAGACAGTGGACCACCACCAGAGATCGGCATGCGCGCCTTGACGACATCGAGGGTCTCTGGATCGGAGGCAGCGCGCTTCGACATCGGTGTCAGCGTCAGCGCCGGAAGGATGGCGTTGAAGCGGATGCCGGCGGACCCGTACTGGCACGCACCGTTGATGGTCAGCGAGTTGATCCCGCCCTTCGCCGCTGAATAGGCAAGGGTGTTGAAGGCCCCGGCGACGGGATTGGTCGCCGCGACCGACGAGACGTAGACGATCGATCCGCCTGATGGTTGATCCAGCATGATCTTGACTGCTTCTCGCGAGCTCAAGAATGCGGTGTTGAGGTTCAGGGCGACGGTGGTGTTCCACGACTGCAACGACGTGCTGTGCAGCGGTCCATCGCCGAATGGGCGACCGCTACCGCCGGCGCACGCCAGCAGGGCGTCGAGTCGGTCGTATGCCTGCGAACATCGGGCAAAGGCTCGCTCGGTCTCGGCTTCGTCGGTCAGATCGGCCGCGACCCAGACCAGTTCGGTGTCGGGCCCGAGTCGATCGGCGAGCGCGAGGCAATCGTGCTCCTGCAGCGCAACGACGAAGAGGCGTGCCCCTTCTGCGGCGAACCGCAGTGCAGCGGCTTCGGCGATGCCGGTCGCGCCCGTGATCCCACAGACCTTTCCGGCGAGGCGCCCGGAGACGTGAGGTTGGGTCATGACTGGCAGGCGTCCATCGCGATGTCGACGAACTGTTTCACCGACTCGGAATGATCATCCACGCGCCACACCAGATGAAATTCGTCGTACCGTTCGATCGGGCGCAGCGGGCGGATGACCACGCCCTCGCGGGTGACGTGCGCAGCCTGCCAGGCGTTGAGCCAGCCGATGCCGGAGCCGACCGCGACCATGTCGAGCATGCGCTCGACTTGGCTGGCCGGGTGCACGACCCACGCCGGGTGCACATCCAACGCCGCGCAGTACGCAACCGTGGCGTCGTGGTAGGTCGGGGCGTCGTCGCGCTCGACGAGCAGCACCGGCTGGCCGTCGAGGTCGGTGGCGTAGACGGTCGGCTGCTCAGCGAGCGGGTGACGCTGCGGGACTGCGACGTGGTCGAACGCGACTCGCGCCAGCACCTGCGAGACCAGCATGTCGGGGTGGGGGACCGGAGGGTGCACGAGCCCGACCGACAGCCGGCCCTCGCGGAGGTCCTTGAAGATGCGCAGCGACGTGAATGCCGACGGTCGGACTGCGACCTGTGGGTGGGCATCGTGGAACTGGTGCGCCGCGCTCAGTGCGGCGTGCTCGCTGCCGTGGCAGTAGCCGAACGTCAGAGGCTGGTCGGCCGATTCCGCGGCGCGCCGCAAGGTCTCGGCGAGGCTGGTGAACCGTTCGACGGCGCGGAGTGACGACCGGGCCTCGTGCAGCAACCGCGATCCCGCTGGGGTGAGGTGAACCTGGCGTGTGGAGCGTTCGAACAACTGCACGCCGAGCTCAGCCTCGAGCTCGCGGATTCGTTGCGACAGCGGGGGAGCGGTCATGTGGAGCCGAGCCGCGGCACGGCCGAAGTGCTGTTCTTCGGCGACCGTGACGAAGTAGGTCAGCCGTCGGAGGTCCACGACCCGACCGTAGCAGTCGCGACATGGATCATGACCAGTTGAGACATGATCCATGTCGCAGCAGGTCGTGGACTTCTCTGGGGCACCCTGAGACAATCGTCACATGAAGATGATGTGGTTCCATTTGATGCCATATCCCAACCTGCCCGACGACTTCAACACGAAGCATCGCAGTGTGTGGGTCGACATCGACCCGGCGCTGTTCGACCGGGACGTGATGGCGGAGACCTACGACACCTACATCGATCAGTTGGTCTATGCGGAGGATTGCGGCTTCGACGGGATCTGCGTCAACGAGCACCACAACAACGGCTACGGGCTGATGCCGTCCCCCAACCTCATCGCTGCGATCCTGGCCAACCGAACGTCGCAGGCGGCGATCACCGTGCTGGGCAACTCCGTGGCGCTGTACAACCCGCCGATCCGTGTGGCCGAAGAGTTCGCCATGCTCGACCTGTTCTCGCGGGGGCGCCTGATCGCCGGCTTCCCGGTCGGGACCGCGATGGACACGACGCACTCCTACGGGATGAACCCCGGCAACCTGCGTCCGCGGTACTACGAAGGCATCGACTTGATCATGAAGGCGTGGCAGGCGACCGAGCCGTTCGCCTACAACGGTCGGTTCAACCAGCAGCGGTACGTCAACCCCGTGCCGCGTCCGTGGCAGCGGCCGCACCCGCCGGTGTGGATCCCCGGCGGCGGATCCATCGAGACGTGGGACTTCTGCGCCGAGAACGACTTCGTCTATGGCGCCCTCACGTACTACGGCTACAAGATGGTGCGCGAGACCGTGGCCGGGTATTGGAATCGGGTCGAGGCGCACGGCCGCGACGACAACCCGCACCGGCTGGCAGTGACGCAGTTCATCGGCGTGGCCGACACCGACGCCGAGGCGTACAAGTTGTACCGCGAGCCGGCCGAGTACTTCTTCAACCGATCGCTGCACGTCTATCCCGGCTTCGTCGACGCACCCGGATACGTCACCGAGGCCTCGGTGCGTGCCCGCTACAAGTCCCAGGTGCGACAGGTGGCCCGCAGCAAGCAGATGAAGCACGACCTCACCTGGGACGAGATGGTCGACAACGGCTACGTCGTGATCGGCGGTCCCGACACCGTCCGCGAGCAACTCGAGGAAGCGGCCCGCGAGCTTCGCATCGGTCACCTCTGTGCCATGTTGCAGTTCGGGAACATGAGCGACGAGTTGACCCGCTACAACACCAAGCTCTTCGGCGACAAGGTTGCTCCCGGTCTCCGGTCGATGTTCTCCGAGTACGACGATCCGTGGTGGCCGAAGAATGCCCGCTGACCGTCGATCAACGTGCCCACCGCGACCATCCGCATCACCATCGACCGAGGAGAACCTCTCGTGAGCAAGCGACTCATCTACCTGTTCGGGATCGCCGGCCATGCCGAACTGTCACCAGCGATGCGCGCCGTCGAGTCAGCCGGTTGGGAGATCGTCGTCCCGTCGGTTCCCGGCTTCGATGGCGCGCCCGGCTTCCAACCCCGTGACGAGTACCTCGACTGGCTCACGACCTTCTGGGATTCGATCGATGCCACGGGCGCTGCGCCGTGCCCGATCGTCGGCGCCTCGGTGGGAGGCATGATTGCTGCGGAGCTCGCCGCGTTGCGTCCCGAGGTGGTCACCGGGGTGGCGCTGCTCGCGCCGTTCGGTATCGCCGACGCCTCGAATCCCGGGTTCAACGTGTACGGCACGCCGGCTCCCGAGCGGATGTCGCACCTCTTCGCCAAAGACGTACCCGAAGCGTTCGTCAAGCGCTTCGCACACCTTGGCGCGGAGGAGGGGCCGGTCGCCAGCTATCTCAGCGATGTCGCCGCTGCCAACATCCTGTGGCCACTCAATGATCGCGGCACTGCCAAACGCCTGCATCGCATCACCGTGCCACGCCTCACATTGTGGGGCGATCTCGACGAGGTCAATCCGGTCGGAAACGCCGCAGCGTGGGGCGGGGCCACGGTCGTTGCCGGCGCCGGCCACCTCATGGAGTGGGACGCCCCGGATCAGGTCTCGACAGCGCTGCTCGACTTCCTCAGGTCGCTCGATTGATGGTGTCGCGCAACGCCTCTACGTATCGCTCGCGCGAGCCGAGGAACGAGTGAATGCCGTGCGGCGCGCCTTCGATCAACCTGATCTCGACGCCGGGGTTGGCGGCGTGCTGTCGCGCCACGTGATCGGCAAAGAAGGCCGGGCCCATGTCGGGGTCGGCGCGCAGGATGATCATCGGTTTGGTGATGCGGGCATCGGGGTCGTACCCGCTCAACGCGCCGCCGTGGATCGCCGGGAGCCACACGTCGGGATCTCCCAGCATCAGGGCATCGGCGCGACTCTGCACGGCGCGTTCGCTCATGTTGTCGCCGGCGCGTCCCCACGGCATGACCGCGTCGGCAACCATCGACTCGAAGAACTCGCGCGGTTGCCCATCGACCTGCGCCGCCCGCATGCCGGCCTCGAGGACTGGGAAGATCGTGGCGAACATGCTCTGCTCGAACAGGGTCTGATCGCAGAAGTACAGCGGCGGATCCTCGCACAATGCGGTCGTGACGAGGTCTGGTCGCGTCGCGGTGATGTGGTGTGTGATCACGCCGCCGAGCGAATGCCCCGCCAACACCACCGGCTTGGCGATCACGTCTTCGATGAAGGCGATCACGTCTGCGGCGTAGAACGGAACCGTGTACGTACCCGGCGCATGGTCACTGCGACCGTGCCCACGAAGATCGATTCGGAACACATCGGCATTGGCTCCGAGGTCCTCGACGACCTCGTCGTAGCCGGTCGAAATTCCGGACAAACCGTGCAGCAGAAGCACCGCGTCTGCACGCGACGAACCGTCGCGCGTCCATGCCAAATCAGTGTTCCGATGGTTGAAACGCATGGCGCCTCCGGTAGTTGTTCGTCGAAATGTTATGCAGTATGGTGCCCATCGTCACAGGAGATGTTCGCCGTCGCAACGGGGCGCCGCGAATCCACCGTGTGGCATCTCGCATCCAAACAAGGGGGAATACATGGCTCGCCGATTCATGGCAGCCGCGGCCGCAGGAGCAATGCTTCTCGTCGCCTGCGGTAGCGACAGCAAGTCCAATAGCACGACCGCAGGTACCGCCGCGCCGGCTGCAACCGCAGCTCCCGCTGCGACCGCTGCACCGACCGCGACCGAGGCACCGACCGCGACAGAGGCACCGACCGCAACCGATGCACCAGGAACCACGGCAGCGACCGCTGGCGACGGTCTCGTCGGCTCAACGCCCGCTACGGCCGGTGAGAAGTGCGGACTCGGCAACGGCCAGAAGGCCACCGGCGATCCGATCAAGGTTGGCAACGTCACCACGTCGATCCCAGGCGTCGACTTCTCGACCGGCCCGGCGATGATGAAGGGCTATTTCGACTGCGTCAACGAGAACGGCGGCATCAACGGCCGTCCGATTCAGATGCTCGAGGAGAACGACAATGGCAAGCCGGAAGACGCCGGAGCTGCTGCGAAGAAGCTGATCGAGACGGACAAGGTCGTGGCCATGGTCGGCGGCTTCAGCATTCTCGACTGCCCGGTCAACGGCGACTACTACAAGCAGCAGGGCTACTACGTCATCGTCGCCGGTGTTCCCGCACAGTGCTTCAACTCGCAGAACATCGCCGCCGCCAACATGGGCCCTGGCTACTCCGCTCTCGGTGCCGCGCAGATCGTCGTCGAGAAGGGCGCTAAGGGCAAGATGGTCACGATGACGGGCAAGCTGCCCGGCGCCGA